>DAIRFL010000225.1:0-2974 GCA_036795105.1 Flavobacteriaceae bacterium
GAATAGGCGTATCTTTACGTTCTTAAAATGTGACTATTAACATAAAATAGAATAAACAATATATATTATGAGAAGTGATGAAGTAAAAAAAGGCCACCAAAGAGCCCCACACAGATCGCTGTTTAGAGCAACTGGATTGGTTGACGGGGATTTTGAAAAACCATTTATCGGTGTTGCTAACTCTTTTATTGAAATTATTCCAGGACACTTTTTCTTAAATAGAGTATCTAAAGTAATCAAAGAAGAAATTAAAGCCAATGGATGTGTTCCTTTTGAATTTAACACCATTGGAGTAGATGATGGTATCGCCATGGGGCACGATGGTATGTTGTACTCACTTCCTTCAAGAGAGATTATTGCAAATTCTATTGAGACTGTAATGAATGCTCACAAATTGGATGCAATGATCGCAATTCCTAACTGTGATAAAATTGTTCCCGGAATGATTATGGGAGCTCTTAGAGTAGATGTCCCTACTGTTTTTGTCAGTGGAGGACCAATGAAAAAAGGACATACCAAGGATGGAGTTCCTATCGATTTAGCAACAGCTTTTGAGGCCGTTGGTAAATTTGAATCTGGTGAAATGACCGAAGAAGAACTTCACGATATTGAGTGTAATGCATGTCCAAGTGGTGGTAGTTGTTCTGGTATGTTTACTGCAAACTCTATGAACACCCTTATGGAAGCTATGGGAATTGCTCTTCCTGGAAATGGAACTATCGTTGCACTAACCAAAGAACGAGAAGAACTCTACAGACAAGCTGCTAGAAGAGTTTGTGAAATTGCAAAAGACAAGGCAAAAAGAGAGCAGTTTAAACTCAGAAACATCCTAAACGAAAATGCAATAAGAAATGCATTTGGTGTAGATATGGCTATGGGAGGAAGTTCTAATACAGTTTTACATATGCTTGCCATTGCAAAAGAAGCTGATGTAAACTTTAATTTAGAAGACATCAATAGCATTTCAAAAAAGGTATCTCATATCGCTAAAATCTCACCTAGTTTATCAACCGTTCACATGGAGGATATCAACAGAGCTGGAGGAGTAAATGCGGTTATGAATGAAATGACCAAAAGAGGTAACGATATCCTTATCGACAACCCTACTATAACTGGAGAGTCAGTTCTCGAAAGAATTGCTGATGCAGAAATCAAGGATACCAATATCATCCACACTATCGACAATCCGTATTCTCAGGTTGGAGGTTTAGCAATTCTCTACGGAAACTTAGCAGAAGAAGGAGCTGTTATTAAAACTGCAGGTATAACTGGTGATCGTGTATTCACTGGAAAAGCGGTTTGTTATGACGGACAAGCTCAAGCTATCGAGGGAATTGTCAATGGAAAAGTAAAAGCTGGAGATGTTGTTGTGATTCGCTACGAAGGACCAAAAGGAGGACCTGGAATGCAAGAAATGTTAGCCCCTACTTCATTGATTATGGGAATGGGCTTAGGTGATAAAGTTGCCTTAATCACCGATGGACGATTTAGTGGTGCTACACGTGGTGCGAGTATTGGTCACGTAAGTCCAGAAGCTGCAGAAGGTGGAATGATTGGTTTACTAAAAGATGGTGATGAGATTCATATCGATGTTGATCAATACATCTTATCGGTAAACTTAAGTGATGAAGAAATCGCAAAGAGAAAAGCAGCATTCAAACCGATTAAAAAGGAAATCAATTCAAGATGGTTACAACAATACAGAGCTTTAGTTACTAATGCTAGTAATGGAGCTGTATTAAAAACTGATTTGTTCTAATAACAACAACTAAACAACAAAAAAGCGATAATCGTGAAGGTTATCGCTTTTTTTATGTCGTTAATCGAAAGTGTTTTTTCTATATAAGCCAATAATATATTTTTATGAAAACACTTGAAATCAATTATGAATTACATTTATGGAATTATAATAGTCTCATTACTAATTTATTGTCTGTATGATCTATATCATTTAGACTTAAGTACTGATAAAAAAATGATTTGGTTAGCTGTTGTTTTAATTTTTCCTTTTTTTGGAGCTATAGCTTACCTTATATTTTCTAAGACTTAATTACTTCAAAAGTCCAACGAGCTCTTCTTGACTCACTGTCTGTTGTTCACCGCTTGCCATGTTCTTAACTACAGCAGTATTGTCATTGAGTTCTTGTTCTCCAAGAAGCACTACGTATGGATAGTTTCTGCTATTAGCGTATTTCATTTGCTTCTGCATTTTTGCAGATGATGGATAGAGTTCAGCGCTAATACCTTCAGCTCTTAATTGCTGAATAAGTTTGATACAGTTTTGAGCTTCTCGATCACCAAAGTTTACAAAGAACACTTTTGGTGCACTTGCGATAGTTGCTGGAAACAAATCCAATTCTTCCAATACTAAATAGATGCGATCCAATCCAAAAGAGATCCCCACTCCCCCAACATTTTTTAATCCAAAGATGCTTGTAAGGTCATCATAGCGTCCACCGCCACCAATAGATCCCATTTGAACTCCCTCTGGTGCTCCAACTTCAATAATGGCACCAGTGTAATAGTTAAGACCTCTTGCTAGCGTTACTTCTATTTGAATAGAAGCGGTCTTTAAAGGTGCGTTTTCAATACTTTGAAGAATGAATTCTAATTCATTTACACCCTCAGTTCCTACTGTTGAGTCCTTTAAAAATTCTTTTAAGGTTGCCAATTGTTCTAGAGAAGAACCCTTTATTGAAAACAATGGATCTGCCATTTGAACTGCAGACTCAGAAATACCCTTTGATAGCATTTCTTCAATGACCTTCTCTTTCCCAATTTTATCGAGCTTATCTAATGCTACTGTAAAATCAATTAAGAATTCAGATGCTCCAATAACCTCTGCAATCCCACTTAAAATCTTTCTATTATTGAGTTTAATGTTAACTCCATTTAATCCCAAATCAGAAAAAACTGCATCGTAGAGTTGAATTAATTCCACCTCTTGAAGCAATGAGTTTGAACCTACTACATC
>DAIRFL010000226.1:0-2866 GCA_036795105.1 Flavobacteriaceae bacterium
GAATGTATCCAGCGATTTATTTTTGTACTGGTACTGATGATTCCCTTTGAAATAAGAGACTTGAAATACGATGAACCAAACTTAAAAACGCTCGCACAATCTCTAGGGATTATAGGGGTAAAACGATTGGGATATCTATTGGTACTACTCTGGCTTCAGATTTCTATATACCTGCAGCATATAAGTATCTACCTATCGGTTTTGGTTTCTCTTTTCTTAATTCTCGCCTTGTTGTATTCCACTGTGGATCGCAAAAGAGTTTTTACAGAGTTTTGGGTGGAAAGCATCCCAATTGTCTATGCATTGACTTACGCATTTCTATAAATTATTAGTATATTCATACCCTTGTAAAAATCAAAAATTAAACCCTCTAAAAATAATTATATGAAGTATTTAAATACCTATATCGCTTTTATCTTAGTGATGAGTTTGTTCTCTTGTAAGGGACAACAATCATCTGATGTTGCTGATTCACCAAAGACAGAAGTCTCCACACAAACAGGAGCTTTGAGTTCACAACCTATCAGTGTTCTCAACGAACTTAATTTAGCTGAGATCGTATTAATCGATGTGAGAACTCCAGATGAGTTTAATGCTGGTCATGTCCAGGAAGCTTTGAATATCAATTATTTCGATGAAAATTTTAGCGATCAAATCAACGACTTAAATACAGATAAGACTTTGTACCTCTACTGTAGATCTGGAAATCGTTCCATGAAAGCAGCAAAACTATTAAGTGCAAAGGGATACAGTGTTGTCAACCTTGAAGGAGGCTACTCTGTATACGCTCAATAAAATTAATAGGAGCTATTAAAGAAGTCCAGATCGATCGAGAAGCGCATCGATACTGGGCTCTTTGCCTCTAAATTGCTTGTAGAGCTCCATGGGTTTACGCGTTCCTCCTTTGGATAGAATATGTTCCTTAAAGGATTCGGCCACCTCCTTGTTGAATATTCCTTTTTCTTTAAAGAAGGCAAAGGCATCTGCATCTAGTACTTCTGCCCATTTATAGCTGTAATATCCAGCTGAATACCCTCCTTGAAATATATGCGAAAAAGCCGTGCTCATACAGCTTTTTGACAGCTTGGGATACAGATCGGTCAGATCGAATACCGAGGCTTCTACTTCTTCGATAGACTGAGGTAACTCCTCTGGGTTTGAACTGTGCCATTTCATGTCCAAAAGCCCAAAACTCAGCTGCCTCATAGTCGCTAAACCTTCTAGAAAGTTAGAGGCTTCTTTGATTTTTTCGATGAGTGCTAAGGGGATGAGTTCCTTGGTTTGATAGTGTTTTGCAAAGAGTTCTAATGCCTCTTTTTCATAACACCAATTCTCTAATAGTTGTGAGGGTAATTCTACAAAATCCCAAGACACAGAGGTTCCAGATAAACTCTTATAGGTCGTATTGGCTAAGATACCGTGAAGCGCATGTCCAAATTCGTGAAATAAGGTAGTAACCTCATTAAAGGTGAGTAGGGATGGTTTGGAAGCAGTGGGCTTCGTAAAATTACACACAATTGATATGTGAGGACGAATATTCTCAGATCCATCTTTGTATTGAGACTTATAAGAGGTCATCCAAGCACCATCTCTTTTTCCAGCTCTCGGATGAAAATCAGCGTAAAAGAGAGCTATATAATTACCCTTTTGATCCAATACATCATAGGTTTTAACCTCTGGATGATAGACTTCAACTTTTGGATTGTGTTTGAATTGTAAGCCGTAGAGTTTATTGGCTACCTCAAAGACTCCATCGATGACGCTTTCGAGTTCGAAATAGGGTTTTAGAACCTCGTCGTCTAACTCAAATTGTTCTTTCTTAAGTTTTTCAGAATAGTATGCTGCATCCCATTTTTGAAATTGATCAATTCCATCCTTTAAAGCGTAATCGGAAAGCATTTTAAACTCTTTTTCAGCAGCTGGCTTTGCTTTTTTACTGAGTTGTTCTAAGAATTCAAAAACTTTTTGAGGTGATTCAGCCATACGTTCTTCGAGTATGTAATCTGCATGTGTCTGATATCCTAAGAGTCTTGCGCGTTGATACCTTAACTCCACTATGGATCTTATAATCGCCTCATTGTTATTCTCGTTTTCTTGAAAACCTCTAGCAGAAAAAGCCCTGTAAAGTTGTTCTCTTAGGGCTCTCTTTTTGGAGAATTTCATAAAGGGGATATAACTCGGATAAGAGAGGGTGATAAGCCATCCTTTTAATCCTTTTTCCGCTGCTCCAGCCTTTGCCATTTCTATAAATCCTTCAGGAAGTCCTTCTAAATCTTCTTCTTTTTCTAAGAGAAGTTCATAGGCATTGGAGTCTGCTAGTAAATGTTGTCCAAATTCTAAAGACAATTTTGATAATTGCTCATCATAAGACCTAAGCTCCTCTTGTTTTTTAGAATCGAGGAGGGCCCCATTTCTGCTAAAACTCTTGAATTGTTTCTCGAGTAGCATTTGGGATTCTGCATCCAAATCCAACTCTTGATCAAGGACGGCCTTTACTCTTTCAAATAAGTGTTGATTGAGTATGATGTCGTTTTTAAACGCGCTTAGCCATGGTGAAACTTCTTGTGCAATCGCCTGAATTTCAGGACTGGTTTCAGCTGAATTGAGATTGAAAAAAATAGAGGATATTCGATCTAATTGTGCCCCTGATCGATCTAATGCAATGATGGTATTTTCAAATGTCGGGTCTTTTTCAGATTGAGCAATAGCATCGATTTCAGCCTTAGCTTGTTCTATGGCTTTTTCAAAAGCTTCTTTGTAGTGTTCGGTTTTAATTTTAGAAAAGGGAGCCTGATCAAAGGCCTCTAACAAAGGGTTTTGCATAGCTTTTGTAATGTAGTTGTTCTTAACTTAATAAGAATTGATT
>DAIRFL010000227.1:0-2824 GCA_036795105.1 Flavobacteriaceae bacterium
ATTATATAATAAAATTTTACGATTTTCAAGAGAGCTGTGAAATCACAAGCTCGAAGTATTCCCTCTTGTGATTGACCATTTTATAAGGGACATTAGATTTTATGGATTTAATTAAATCATGAAGTTCAACTGTTTGAATTGCTTCAACTTCTTCTTCTTGTAGGTTCAAATCCTTAATTGAGCCGTTGTAGTTGTAGTAATAAACTGTTTTAAATTCACGATCCATAATACTGCTCCTAGGATGGTAGTGTACTTCGTAGAATTTTCCCAATTCAATCAATTGGTCAATTTTAAGATCAATTCCTAGCTCTTCTTTAGCCTCTCGTTGAGCAGCTACTTTGGGGGCTTCCTTATAATTGATATGTCCTGCAACGGATACATCCCATAAGAGGGGATAGGTGTCTTTGTTTTTGGATCGTTGTTGAATAATAATGCCTTCTTTGGAACGAATCCAAAGGTGAATCGTGGAGTGAGGAATTCCTTTTTGGTGAGCGATGTGTTTAAGAATGGGCCTGTTGAGGCCCATCCCTTTTGAATTGTATGCTTCTATGATTTCATAGGAAGCCATTAGTTTTATTCGAAATAGTTAAAACTCTCACCATCCTTTATAGTGAGTAGTGTTTGATAAATCAATCGAATAACATTTTCAACATCTTGTTTGTGAACCATTTCAACAGTGGTGTGCATATAGCGCAATGGCAATGAAATAAGTGCCGAAGGAACCCCTCCGTTGCTATAGGCAAATGCATCGGTGTCTGTTCCAGTTGATCTAGAGGATGCTAATCGTTGGAATGGAATATCATTAGCCTGTGCAGCATCAATGATCTTTTTTCTGAGTTTGTTTTGAACAGCAGGTGCATAAGAGATAACAGGACCATCTCCCATCTTAGTCAATCCTTCTGTTTTCTTTTCAATCATTGGAGTGGTAGTATCGTGACACACATCAGTGACGATCGCTACATTTGGTTTGATTGTATGAGTGATCATTTCAGCACCTCTTAATCCTATTTCTTCTTGAACAGAATTGGTAATATAAAGTCCAAAAGGAAGTTTTACATCATTTTCTTTTAAGAGTCTTGCAACTTCAGCAATCATAAATCCACCGGCTCTGTTGTCAATTGCTCTACAGACTATTTTATCCTTGTTGAGAATCTGAAAAGTATCAGGATAAGTAATCACACATCCTACATGGACCCCCATTTTTTCAACTTCTTTTTTGTCTTTTGCTCCAATATCGATAAAGATAGTATCTAGTTCAGGCTTGTTTTCTTTGCTCTTATCCTTTCTAGTGTGAATAGCAGGCCAACCAAATACACCTTTTACAATTCCATTATCGGTGTGGATGTCCACCCATTTAGAAGGAGCAATTTGATGATCAGATCCTCCATTTCTAATAACGTAGATGAGTCCCTCATCCGTGATGTAATTTACATACCAAGAAATTTCATCAGCATGTCCTTCAATTACAACTTTATAGGGAGCATCTGGATTGATGACTCCTACAGCACTTCCGTAATTGTCGGTAATGAACTCATCGACATAGGGCTTTAAATAGTCCATCCATATTTTTTGTCCTTCCCATTCGTATCCAGTAGGGGCAGCATTGTTTAAATACTTTTCAAAAAATGCTAAAGACTTCTCGTTTAATACTTCTTTGTTCTTCATAGATCGTTTCAATTATTGTCTTAAACAAACATACAAACTTTCACTTTTATTTAATAATATAGTTAGCTCTTAATAACTACTTTTGTTAAGCGATAAATGAAGAAGCATTACTTAAATATCATCCTCTTGATTTTGTTCAGTTGGTTTGCCAAAGGGCAAGTTGATAGTACTGAGGTCAATTATGTCAAATTTGAGGGAGAAAAGAACTTTAGATCTTCGATTCCCTTAAATGAAGTTTATGTATTTGCACCACTCAAGTTTAAAAACTCAAAAGATATTTATCGATACCTCTTGTTAAAGAGAAGAACCCTAAAGGTGTACCCCTATGCAAAACTAGCCGCTGATAAGCTAACAGAGTTAAACGACAGCATAGCAGATATTAAAAAGAAACGTCATCAACGAAAATATCTGAGAGAAATGCATCGCTATATCGAAGGGGAGTTTTCTGATGAACTCAAGAAGCTAACTCGCAAAGAGGGACAGATACTCATTAAGCTCGTCTATAGACAAACTGGAAAATCAACCTATGACTTAGTAAAAGAGCTCAGGTCTGGTTGGAGAGCGTTTTGGTATTCTACTACAGCGAGGATGTTTGAGTTGAGTATGAAGGAGGAATTTCACCCTGACCACATACACGAAGATTACCTCATTGAAGATATTTTACAACGAGCCTTTATGGACGATGTATTGGAATATCAAAAATCTGCTCTGAATTACGATTTTGCCAAATTGCACAATAAATGGAATGATTCTAAAAATTCCTCTAATTAGTTGTGAGAAATATTGAATTGTATTAAATTTAATACCCCTTTTTTTGCAGAGGGATAAAACGGGTTTTACTGTTTTTACTAGTCATCAAAAAAAAAGATTAAAATTTTTTCAAAAAAGTTTGGTGAGATACAAAAAACAGTTCTATATTTGCACCCGCTTTGCAACACAAGCAGTGGTGTAAAGAGGAATAAAAAAGTTCATTAACATATTGAAAAGACAGCGTACTAAATGGAAACATTTGGTAAAGATTTTAAATCAAATCGAGATTGATTAATCCTTTGAGTGAAGGTTTAACTTTTTATTTAAGTTCGTAAATAATATTTAAGAATAAACAATGAAGAGTTTGATCCTGGCTCAGGATGAACGCTAGCGGCAGGCCTAACACATG
>DAIRFL010000228.1:0-2821 GCA_036795105.1 Flavobacteriaceae bacterium
TCTCTCGGAAGGAACTAATCAATTTGTAAGTGAAGAATTAAAAGGTAAGTCATTCTATGACTCTATTTTATTTCACAGAGTAATTAAAGATTTCATGATTCAAACTGGTGATCCTCAAGGAACTGGAATGGGTGGACCTGGATACAAATTCAAAGATGAATTTGATCAGTCGCTGTCGCATAACGACAAGGGAATCTTGTCTATGGCTAATGCAGGACCAGGAACCAATGGATCTCAATTTTTCATCACTCATGTTCCTACTCCCTACCTCGATGGAAGACATTCTGTTTTTGGAAAGGTAGTAGAAGGACTCAATGTAGTTGATTCGATTGCTGCTGTGGCTACAGATTCAGATCGTCCTATAGAAGATCTATACATCAAACACATCGATATCTACAGAAATGGAACTGCTGCTCATTCATTTGATGCCAATAAGGTGATGTCAGATTACTTTGAAGAAGAGAAGCAGGCTCAAGTAGCATATTCTGAAAAAACATCTGAGTGGGCAAAGGAAGCTGAAGCTCAAAAAGCAGAAGCAATGCGTACCGATTCTGGATTAGGGGTATACACTCTTAAAGAAGGAACTGGTGAAAAGATTAAAAATGGCGATATGGTCAATGTTTCTTATGCCGGTTATTTTGAGTCTGGAGCTTTATTTGATTCCAATATTGAAAACATTTCAATGGAACACGGGAAGTTTAGTGCCAACAGAAAGAATGCTGGAGGATACAACCCAATCCCAATGGAATGTAGTATGGAAGCGAATTTAATCACTGGATTTAAAGAAGGCTTACTCCTTATGGAGATCGGTCAAAAAGTAAGACTCTTTATTCCACCACACTTAGGATGGGGTGAAAACGGAGCGGGGAATGTTATTCCTCCTAATGCCTCAGTTATCTTTGACATTGAAGTTGTTTCAAGAGTAGAAGAATAAGAGCACCTATATACGATACTAAAGCCTCCTTTTGGAGGCTTTTTTTGTTCCCCTATTTTTTTGATTCAGAACTTCTCTTATCTTTATGCTTCTAACAAATTAAAACCCCTTCATATGAAACTCTACAAACTAATCGTTTGTCTGGTTTTTAGTAGTATTGGAATTGCTTCTGCTCAGGAGTATTTTCCGATAAATGACGGTGTCAAGGTTAAAAACAACAATTTTTATGCCTTTACCAATGCTACTATTCACACCAGTCCTTCTCAAACACTTAACAATGCCACTCTTTTAATTCAAGACGGTAAGGTTGTTCGTGTGGGAACATCAGTTCAAATACCTGCAAATTCCGTGGTGAAAGACCTCAGCGGGAAACACATTTACCCCTCTTTTATCGATGCCTATAGTAGTTTTGGCGCTGAAAAACCAAAAAGAGCACAGTCTAATGGAAGATCAGCTCAATACGAGCCCTCCAGAGATGGGTTTTATTGGAATGACCATATTCTAAGTGAACGAAATGCCATTGAAGGTTTTTCATTTACTAAAAAAGATGCTGAAAAATTACTTCAGTCTGGATATGGGGTAGTCAACAGTTTTGTTTCAGATGGTATTATCCGAGGAACAGGAGCCTTGGTCTCTCTTAATATAGACGCTTCAAATACCGTTAGAGTACTCTCTAATAAATCAGGACAGTATTTTTCATTTTCCAGATCAATCACCTCAAATCAATCCTACCCTACTTCACTTATGGGGTCGATTGCATTACTCAGACAATTCTATGCTGATTCAAAATGGTATGCTGCTGGGAAGAGTACTACAAAAGATCGATCTATTGAAGCCTTTTTAGACAATAAAAACCAACCTCAAATTTTTGAAGCATCGAGTTTAGAAGACTTACTAAGAGTCGATAAATTAGGTGATCAAAATTCAGTACAATACACTATTGTAACGGGAGGTGATTCTTATAGAAACCCTCAAAAGGTCAAAGCTAGTGGAGCTACACTTATCGTTCCATTAGATTTTCCAAAGGCCTTTGACGTATCCAATCCCGAGGAAGCTTCTATATTATCCTTAGAACAACTTTTAAAATGGAATCAGGCCCCTACTAATCCTAAAGTCTTAGAGGCTCACGGAATTCCATTTGCTTTTACTACTCACAAACTCAAAAACCCAAAAGACCTACTCGCTAATATGCGATTGGCTGTCGCATATGGCTTGTCCAAAAGCAAGGCTTTAGAAGCAGTAACAACTGCTCCTGCTCGCATATTGAGACAGTCTCACAAGATTGGACAGTTGAAATCAGGTTATTTGGCAAACTTCCTCATCACTTCTGGTGATTTATTTGAGGCAGACACCAAACTTTTTCAAAATTGGACACAAGGAGAAGCTTATGTGATAAGCGATGAAAACGATATCGATCTCCGAGGAACGTATTCACTTAGCATTCACGACACTAAATTAAGTTTAGAAATTAGTGGCAGTAAGGACAAACCTTCTGCTAAGGTCCTCAAGGATTCTGTAAAACTCAATTCTAAGTTCAACTTTGCAAACTCATGGATGGAACTCAGTGTTGACAAGGAAGATAAATCTGCAAAATACCTTTTATCTGCGCGAGTAGACAAGGCTGGTTCATTTAGCGGTTCTGGAATAGGTCCCAATGGCAATGAATTTAAATTCACAGCGGTTAAAGAATCTGATACTGAGTCAAAGAGCAAAACTAAAAAACAGTACAACACCCATAAGGTGATGCCTGTAAGCTATCCAAACAAGGCCTATGGAAACAGCAGCACTCCTAAACAAAAAACCATTTTATTTAAAAATGCTACGGTTTGGACAAGTGAAGCTGCAGGTGTTTTAGAACATACTGATGTGCTCGTTAAAGACGGAAAA
>DAIRFL010000229.1:0-2799 GCA_036795105.1 Flavobacteriaceae bacterium
AGAGTGGGATGAATCTCAGGAGTTTCCCATCGAGCTTATGGAATTAGCTGGACAACAAGGATTTTTGGGGGTATTGGTTCCTCATCAATACGGCGGATCAGAAATGGGGTATCACGAATATATTGCAATTGTCGAGGAGATTTCTAAAGTCGATCCGTCGATTGGTTTATCAATTGCTGCTCACAATTCTCTTTGTACGAATCATATATTGACTTTTGGTAATGAATCTCAAAAGAGTAAATGGCTGCCAAAATTAGCTACAGGTGAATACATTGGTGCTTGGGGTCTCACGGAACACAATACAGGATCTGATGCAGGTTCTATGAGCACTACAGCTTTACGCGATGGGGATCAGTGGATTCTAAACGGAACTAAAAATTTTATTACTCACGGAAAGAGTGGTGATATCGCTGTGGTTATTGCTAGAACTGGTGAGAAGGGAAGTTCTTCAAACGCTACTGCTTTTGTAGTTGAACGAGGAACTCCAGGTTTTTACGCTGGTAAAAAGGAAAATAAATTAGGAATGCGCGCCTCTGAAACTGCTGAGATGGTCTTTGATCAGTGTGTAATTTCTGATGAAAATAGATTGGGTGAAGTAGGAGACGGTTTTAAACAGTCTCTCGCTGTTTTAGACGGTGGTCGTATTTCAATTGCAGCACTTTCTTTAGGAATAGCAAAAGGAGCTTTTAATGCAGCCTTAAAATATTCAAAAGAGCGTGAACAATTTGGAAAACCAATCAGTTCTTTTCAGGGAATCTCTTTTAAATTAGCTGAGATGGCTACTGAAATTGAAGCAGCTACTTTATTGACACATCAAGCAGCTGAGAAAAAAAATAGGGGAGAGTGCATTACTCTAGAAGGAGCTATGTGTAAGCTCTACGCCTCTGAAACAGCTGTAAAAACAGCTAACGAAGCCGTGCAAATATTTGGGGGATACGGATATATTAAAGAGTTTCCAGTAGAGAAGTTTTACAGAGATTCAAAGCTCTGTACCATTGGCGAGGGAACCTCAGAAATACAAAAATTAGTCATTGCTAGAAATATTTTAAAATAAGTTTGTTGGATACTTATTTTTAGCTGTATATTTGCAATCCAAAATTCTAACAGAGAGGAGGTTAAAGCTTATGTTAATTATACCGATTAAAGAAGGAGAAAATATAGATAGAGCGCTAAAGCGTTTTAAGCGAAAGTTCGACAGAACTGGAACAATGCGTCAATTGAGAAGCCGTCAGCAGTTTACGAAGCCTTCAGTGGCTAGAAGAGCGCAGCTTCAAAAAGCAGCTTATATCCAAAATTTAAGAGACCAAGAAGAGATTTAATCTTTTTAAGTCCATCATATTTAAGTCCCGTTTTCTACGGGACTTTTTTTGTTTTAAGCCTAGGAGTTCTATCTTTAAGTAATGAATCAAGCTAAATTCATAGATTATCTCCGCAGTGAGAAAAATTACTCTAGGCATACTATTACTGCTTACCAGAAAGATTTGGAGGATTTTACACGCTTTTGTGAGTTGGAATTCGATCAAAATACTATTGATAAATTACCCTATTCTATTGTTAGATCTTGGATTGTTCTTTTAGTTGATTCAGGGATCTCTAATCGTTCGATCAATAGAAAGATGGCTTCACTTAAAGCCTACTATAAATTTTTGATGCACCTAGGAGTGCTCAAAAGCACCCCATTTGCAAAACACAAAGCTTTAAAAATTACTCAGAAAGTAGCGATGCCATTTTCGGTAGAGGAGATGCAGAAGATGCTCAGTGAAATACCCTTTAAAGACGATTTTGAAGGAATTAGAGATAAGTTAATTATTGAATTGCTCTACGCAACTGGAATAAGGAGAGATGAATTGATCAATTTAAAAATTAGAAATGTTCATTTTTCTCCTGATACCATCAAAGTTTTGGGTAAGCGTAATAAAGAGCGAATCATTCCGCTTATTCCTAAGGTTAGTTCGTTGATAAAGGAATATATAATACAGCGCAACAATCTTGAAAAGATATCTGATAGTGACTTCTTATTTCTGTTAAAATCAGGTTATAAAATATATGATTCCCTTGTTTATCGAATCATAAATCATTATTTTAGTATAGTCACGAGTAAGGAAAAAAAATCCCCCCATATTCTAAGACATACGTTCGCAACTCATTTGTTGAATCAGGGAGCAGATTTAAATGCTGTAAAAGAGCTCTTAGGTCATGCGAGTTTATCTTCAACGCAGGTATACACTCACAATTCTATAGCCGCTCTTAAGAAAGTGCATTCTGCTGCGCACCCAAGATCTAAGAAATAGAGTTTATATTATAAATCTTAAATCCTAATTACTATGAAAATTAACATTCAAGATGTCAATTTTAATGCAGAGCAATCATTAATCGATTTTACAAAAGAACGATTAAACAAAGTGGAACACTTTTTTGACAGGGTTATCGATGTAGATGTTTTCTTAAAAGTGGAGAACACCTCTTCTAAAGAAAACAAGGTAGCCGAGTTAAAAGTGCATGTGCCTAAAGAAAATATAGTAGTGAGTAAACAATGCAAGACTTTTGAGGAGGCAATTGACACCGCTTGTAAAGCAGTGGAACGCAGCCTGTTAAAATTAAAGGATAAACGATCGAGAAAACACGCTTGATTTTTCTTTGAAAAAAACAGTAAAATTTTTTCAATTTTATTTTGATTAAATAAATAAATATATACATTTGCAGTCCGTTTGAAAAAGCGGACTTTTTTTTGAAGCAATTGGCTGTAAAAAGCCGATGTAGCTCAGCTGGCTAGAGCAGCTGATTTGTAATCAGCAGGTC
>DAIRFL010000230.1:0-2787 GCA_036795105.1 Flavobacteriaceae bacterium
GGCTTAGATAATAAACTTTTGAGAATTTCATATATCTTTCCAAATTCATTGTTGTTTTTAGATTCAAGGGCTCTTATTTGATTCATTAGTTTATCATAATTAGCAGCTAGCTTTCGAAGATGAACGAAGGTTTCTATAATCTGCATAATTTGCAATTAATAGTATTCCTGATTGAGGTATGTATCAAAAAAAACCCCGTCAAAGACGAGGTTTCTTATTGAACTTATCGATACTCCTAGAAGCTAATCTTATAAGAAAGGTTCAAGGTAGTTCCCCAAGATGGGAATCCATAACGGATATCTGTTCCATCTGAATTGTTAACTCCTTCGATGAATCCATCATAACCTAAAGCGTTGTTAATCTGAAGTTGGAAATATCCTTTTTCAGTTTTTAAACCAGCTCTTAGATCCATCATTCCATAGGCATCTAGCATATAAGGATCAGACTTTTCAGACTCTGATTGATAATCAGTTGGATCGTAGTTTGCATAGAGACGATCGTTGTAAACATAAGTAGCTCCCATGTCGAAATTATCTGAAGCTTGCCATCTCGCTTTAAGACCAATTTGAGTCTGTGGAGCGTTTCCTACAGGAAGGCCATCAGTATAAGCGTGACCAGTAGTAATTGATTGATCGATGTCTGAACGCAATTCATAGTCAACATCTCCAGTCCATTTCCAATCTCCAAAAGAAGCGATACCTCCTAATTTAAAGGTGTCACTCAAATTAGAGTTGAATTCGATTTCAAGACCCTTGTGGTGTGCTCCAATACCTTGAATAAGCGCTCTTGTAGTTCCACCATCTGCAGTTGGAATTCTACCAGATAATAAGGTTTTATTACCCCACTTAGTCGAGTAAGCATTAACTTTTAAAGCGATGTTTTTAGTCTTATATCCATAACCTAATTCAACAGCATCTACCTCTTCATTTACAACATTGTCTGAAACGATGTTTTGGTAGTTTTGGAACAAGAATCCAAAGAATGGAGCTCTTGAGTACTTACCGACATTTGCATAAAGGTTAGATTTTTCAGAAACGTTGTAGTTAACACCCGCTTTAGCATTGTATCCATTGATAGAAACTGTTTCTGATGTTTGACGCTCGTGAATAGGTTGGTAGTTCATACGGTCTACACGCGTATTGTCCGTTTTAGAGAAGGAACCTGCAACAAACCAGTTTAAGGTATCTTCGTCATTAGAGTACTCTAACTGACCAAATCCTCCTAAGTATTTAACAATACCGTCATTGTCATATGCGATACGATTTTTAAAAGGGGTTACTGCAAATACATTCCAATAAGAAGTTGCATTTTCATCAACAGTTCTAATCATACTTGTATTGTTTACAAAGTAACTTTTGTCAACAGAGTATTTGTAAGATTCAACCCAATGAGTTCCTCCTAAAAGGTCTCTTACTTCTCTGAAGTGCTCTCCTCTATAAGAACGAGCGTCCACTCCAAGAGTTAAGTCGTAGTTGTCTCCTAATCTCTTGTTTAATGTAGATAAAACACCTACCCATGAATGGTTGTTCACAGAGTTTCTCAAAATAGATTTTGATGCTCCATTTGCCATATTAGCAGCTACAGCAGCATCCCAATTGATATGACCAGATGAATCAGTTGGAGCATAGCTTCCGAGAGGACCAGATCCTCCACCATGTCCAAATGAGAAATAAGCTGAAGTATTGATCGAAGTATCCTCGTCAAGTGTCCAATAATGGTTTAACGCAAACTGAGGTTTGTGGTAATAGTTAATACGTTGGTTTAACTCTTCACCATTTAAGTACCCTAAATCTTTGTTGTACTTAACTCCGTAATCAGCAACTTCACTTCTTGAAAGCATACGATCTCTTTGTCCGTGCTCTTGTGGAGCACCTACCCCTGTAAATACAATTCTGTGATCGTCACCTAACTCTTTGGTATAGGATAAGAAGTAGGAGTAAGCATTTACGAATGTTCCTTCTACATATCCATTTCCTTGAGTTGTAGAAAGCACAACAGAAATTGCAGAATCGTTGTCCAAACGCCCAGAGTTGTATCCCCAAAGGGCTTTAACTCTACCGTAAGAAGTCACATCAAATTGAGCAAAAGTCGATTCCTTAGCCTCTGTAGATTTAGTGATGAGGTTAATAGTACCCCCAACAGAGTTGATCGCTAACTTAGAAGCTCCAAGACCCCTTTGAACCTGAATACTAGAAACAGCATCTCCAAGTCCAGCCCAGTTAGACCAGTAAACCCAACCATTTTCCATGTCATTCACTGGAATACCGTTGATTGCTACCGCTACGTTTCTTTGATCAAAACCACGAATATTAATACGAGAATCCCCAATACCACCACCTTGTTTTGTGGCGTAAACAGCTGGAGTCATGTTTAATACTTCAGGCAGCTCTTTAGAACCGTAGTTTTCTACGATATCTTGAGGAGTTACAGTAGTATACGCTACTGGTGTTTTTCTGTCAATCGCGATGTTTGCAATAACAGCTACTTCATTTAATGAAGTATAGGCAGATTCTAGTTTAATCAATAGATCGTCACCTGCTTGAACTTCTACAGAGTTGTATCCCAAATAGGAAATTACTAAAACATCCGAAGATGAAGCTTCGATACTAAAAGTACCGTCAAATCCAGTTACAATTCCGGTCTTTGATCCTTTGACCAAAACCGTAGCACCTGGAAGAGGTTCATTTGTGTCTGCATCAACAACAGTTCCTGTCGATTGAGCAAATGCGATTGATGTTGCTAAGGCAAACACAACCGTGAATAAAAATTTTCTCATGTGAATAAAGT
>DAIRFL010000231.1:0-2784 GCA_036795105.1 Flavobacteriaceae bacterium
CCTTGAATTTGTTAACTTTGCGATCGATTATTAATACGATTAATTATGAAAAAATTCATTTTACTCTTAGGTTTTGCCCTTGTGGCTTACACTTCTAATGCACAACAAGCCAAAATTGAATTCCAAAAAGACACAATTGATTACGGAATTATCAAAAAAGGCGCCGATGGTGCTCGTGTATTCACCTTTACCAATACAGGTGACGCCCCACTAGTGATTACTGGAGTAAGATCGAGTTGTGGGTGTACGGTACCAGAAAAGCCAAAAGACGCCATCCTACCTGGAAACGAAGGTGTCATCAAGGTTAAGTATGACACTCAAAGAGTAGGTCCGTTTTTTAAGACTACATGGGTGAGTTCAAATGCGGGAGAAACTAAGAAAATAATCATCAAAGGAAGGGTTGAGAACGACTAACCCTAAAAATATATATGCCTAAAATATCTACTAAAGGGTCACATATGCCCGAATCTCCGATTCGAAAATTGGTGCCCTATGCTGATGCTGCCAAATCAAAAGGGATTGAAGTGATTCATCTCAATATTGGTCAGCCTGATATACCAACTCCAAAAGTTGCTTTAGATGCTGTAAAAAACAATACGATCGATGTATTGTCTTATAGTAAAACTGAAGGATCAGTGAGTCTTCGTCAGAAATTTGCAAACTACTATAAAAAACACAATGTCGATTTAGATCCAAGTGATCTAATTATCACCACAGGTGGTTCTGAAGCGCTTACTTTTACAATTGGTTCGATAGCAGATCCAGGAGATGAGTTATTGGTTCCTGAACCTTTTTACGCCAATTACTACGGTTATACCACTCTGAATTTAGTTAATTTAGTTCCGATTACTACCTCGATTGACGACAACTTTAAAATGCCTAGTATACAGTATTTAGAGCGCTTTTTACGTCCAAAAACTAAGGCGATTTTAATTTGTAATCCCGGTAACCCCACAGGCTATCTCTATACCAAAGAAGAATTAGAAGAACTCGTAGCTTTTGCGAACGAGCACGATTTGTTCTTGGTAGTCGATGAAGTGTATCGTGAATTTGTATACAACGGCCACAAACATCACTCAATTCTAAGTATTGAAGGAAGTGAAAACTGTGCCATTCTGATCGATTCAGTATCGAAGCGTTATAGTATGTGTGGTGCGCGTGTAGGGTGTATTGCTTCTAAGAACAAAGAGGTGATTCACACAGCGATGAAATTCGCTCAATGTAGACTCTCTCCTCCTTCTTATGCTCAGCTAGCAACCGAGTCTGTTCTAGACATTGAAGAATCTTACTACGAAGAAATACAACAGGAATACGAAAAAAGAAGAAACATCTTATTAGAAGAATTGGAAAAAATTCCGGATATTAAGGTGGGAATTCCCAATGGAGCTTTTTACTGTGTAGTAGAACTCCCTATATACGATGCTGATCATTTTGCTCAGTGGCTTTTAGAGCATTACAGTTTAGATGATAAAACAATAATGATTGCTCCTGCTGCTGGCTTTTATTCTACCCATGGATTAGGTAGAAATCAAATTCGTATCGCCTATGTCCTTGAAGAGAATAAACTTCGAGAGGCAATGCATATTCTATCGAAAGGATTGGAAACCTATAGAACTTTGTGAACATAAAAGAGAACATATCGTTAAAGAACTTAAACAGCTTTGGAATAGATGTAAAGGCTTCCAATTACCTCTATGTTCAATCGATAGAAACTCTTAAAGAAGCACTATCTCAAGACGCTCACAAAGACCCCTTTATTTTAAGTGGAGGATCTAATCTTCTTTTGATGAATGATTTAGATCGATTGGTCATACATATAGGACTCAAGGGTATTGAAGTACTAGAAGAAACCAATGAAGAAGTCCTCGTTAAAGCAATGGCTGGTGAGGTATGGCATGAGTTTGTACTTTGGTGTATAGAACATCAGTATGGTGGCCTTGAAAATCTTTCACTCATCCCTGGTTATGTAGGCTCTGCTCCTATTCAAAATATTGGTGCCTATGGTGTAGAACAAGGAGCTAGTTTTCACTCCTGTGAAGTGCTCGATAGAACTACCAATAAACTTAAGACCTTATCAAATATCGACTGTGAATTTGGGTATAGAGATTCTATTTTTAAATCCAAAGACAAGAATCGATACATCATCACTTCGGTGACTTATAAGCTTCAAAAAATCAATCACAAACTCCATATTGATTACGGTGCTATTCAATCAGTTCTAAAAGAAAAGGACATCCAAAGCCCTAGTATTAAAGATGTATCTGAAGCCGTTATTCTAATCAGATCTGAAAAACTTCCCAATCCAAAAGAGCTAGGCAATTCAGGAAGTTTTTTTAAGAATCCCATCATCGATAAACAAAAGTTAGTGTTACTTCAAGAGTCCTATCCAGACATTCCTCATTACACTCAAGAAAACAATCAGGTCAAGTTAGCAGCTGGATGGCTAATTGAAAAAGCGGGTTTTAAAGGTCAAAGAAATGGCAATGTTGGTTCTCATCACAAACAAGCACTCGTTCTTGTCAATCATGCAAATGCCACTGGAAAGGAAGTCTTTGATTTTGCGATGGAAATCATCAAAAAGGTCCAAGAACAATTTGGAATTACTCTTGAACCTGAGGTTAGGATTATATCCAATTAATTAATCCAATTTGTATTTGATAACTAGTTCATGTGAGTTGGCTCTCAGTGCCACCGATGAAGTGCGTTGTCCCATCTCATATCCATATCCAATATCCATACGATCCAATCCTGTAAAGAGAATAAGAGCAGAGATATAGTGGTTGT
>DAIRFL010000232.1:0-2767 GCA_036795105.1 Flavobacteriaceae bacterium
ATTTAATTCAAAATAATCCGCTGCGTAACTAAAAAATTGTTTTATATTTGCAGCCTGATTGAAAATCAATCACATACATAAAAATCATTTAAATAATATTGGAATGTATCTAACAAAAGAAAAGAAAGCCGAAATTTTTAAACAATACGGCGGAAACGAAACAAACACGGGTAATACAGAGGGGCAAATTGCTCTTTTTACTCACAGAATTAACCACTTAACTGGACACTTAAAAAACAATCGTAAAGATTTTAACACGGAGCGTTCATTGGTTAAATTAGTAGGTAAACGTAGAAGTTTATTAGATTACTTAAAAAACAAGGATATCGTTAGATATCGTGAGTTGATTAAGGAATTGAATATCCGTAAATAATTCAAAGGGAAGCAATGCTTCCCTTTTTTTGCTTTATTAAAAGCATCCACTTTAGTTTTTCATTGGTCGAACACACACAACACAACTAGATCAGTAAACTTACTGATGACCTTTGTTTAACACAGTCTTATGTATAAGACTTAAATCAATTTTATGATACCAAAAGTATTTAAAGAGGTTATTGACCTCGGTGACGGTAGAGAGATTTCTATCGAAACTGGAAAATTAGCCAAACAAGCACACGGTTCTGTCGTGGTTCGTTCTGGTAACTGTATGCTACTTTGTACGGTAGTTTCAAACTACGATCAATCTGATGTAGATTTCTTACCACTAACTGTAGACTACAGAGAAAAATTTGCTGCTGCTGGAAGATATCCTGGAGGATTCTTCAAAAGAGAAGCGCGTCCATCTGATGGAGAAGTATTAACCATGCGTTTAGTGGATCGTGTATTGCGTCCATTATTCCCTAAAGATTACCACGCTGAAACACAGGTAATGATCCAACTGATGTCTCACGACGAAAATGTAATGCCTGATGCAATGGCTGGATTAGCTGCTTCTGCTGCAATTCAACTTTCAGATCTTCCATTTGAAACAGCTATTTCAGAAGTAAGAGTTGGTCGTGTAGATGGTGAATTCATCATCAACCCTACCTATGCTCAATTAGCTGAATCTGACCTCGATATGGTGATCGGTGCATCTGCTGACTCAGTGATGATGGTAGAAGGTGAAATGAAAGAAATCAGCGAAGAAGAGATGGCTGAAGCAATTCAATTTGCTCATGAAGCGATCAAAGTTCAATGTGCTGCTCAGGTAGCATTAGCTGAGGCATTTGGAAAGAAAGAAACCAGATCATACACTCCAGCTGAAGAAGATGAAGCTTTAGAAGCGAAAGTTAGAGATTTAGCATACGATAAAGTTTATGCAGTTGCTAAGGCTGGTTCTGCTAAGCACGAACGTTCTGCTGCTTTTTCAGCAATCAAAGATGAGGTAAAGGCTTCATTCTCTGAAGAGGAATTAGAAGAAAAAGGTGGGTTAATTTCAAAGTACTACCACAAAGCTGAAAAGAATGCAGTTCGCGATTTAACACTCAAAGAAGGACTTCGTTTAGACGGTCGTAAGACTACTGAAATCAGACCAATCTGGTGTGAGGTTGATTACTTACCTTCAACACACGGATCATCGATCTTTACTCGTGGGGAAACTCAAGCATTAGCTACGGTAACCCTTGGTACTTCAAGAGAAGCAAACCAAATCGATATGCCTTCATTCGAAGGAGAAGAAACATTCTACCTTCACTATAACTTCCCTCCTTTCTCAACTGGAGAAGCAAGACCGATTAGAGGTACTTCTAGAAGAGAGGTTGGACACGGTAACTTAGCTCAAAGAGCTCTCAAAGGAATGATTCCTGATAACTGTCCTTATACTGTTCGTATCGTTTCTGAAATTTTAGAATCAAATGGTTCTTCTTCAATGGCAACTGTTTGTGCTGGAACTATGGCACTTATGGATGCAGGGGTACAAATGAAAAAACCTGTATCTGGTATTGCTATGGGATTGATTTCTGATGCTGATTCAGGTGCTTATGCGGTTCTTTCTGATATCTTAGGAGATGAAGATCACCTTGGAGATATGGACTTTAAAGTTACAGGTACTGCTGATGGAATTACTGCTTGTCAAATGGATATCAAAGTAAAAGGACTTTCTTATGAAATCCTTGTGAATGCATTAAAACAAGCAAGAGAAGGTCGTTTACATATACTTTCAAAGATTACTGATACCATCGATACTCCTAATGCTGATGTTAAAGGACACGCTCCTAAAATGGTTACTGAGCGTATCGCAAATGAATACATCGGTGCTTTAATTGGACCTGGTGGAAAAGTAATCCAAGAACTTCAAAAAGAAACTGGATGTACTATTGTGATCAATGAAGATCCTGTTACTGAAGAAGGTATTGTTGAAATCCTCGGAACTGATCAGGACGGTATTGATGCTGTACTTGCAAAGATTGCATCGATCAGCTTTAAACCAGAAGTAGGTTCTGTATACGAAGTTAAAGTAATCAAGATCTTAGATTTTGGTGCTGTTGTTGAATATGTAGAAGCTCCTGGAAACGAAGTATTACTTCACGTATCAGAACTCGCTTGGGAACGTACAGAAAATGTTACTGACGTTGTTAATATGGGTGATGTATTCGATGTTAAGTACTTTGGAATCGATGCTAGAACCAGAAAAGATAAGGTTTCTAGAAAAGCATTGTTACCTAAGCCAGAAGGATATCAACCTCCTAAACCTAGAGATAACAATAGAAGAGACAATAATAGAAGAGACAACAGAAGAGATAAGAAATAATCTCAACTGCTCAATAAACCAAAAGCTCAATCTTAGGAT
>DAIRFL010000021.1:0-15715 GCA_036795105.1 Flavobacteriaceae bacterium
ATTGTTAGGATATGCCTGCTTGACTGGACATCCGACCATTCTGTTAACCTTAATCCTGTTTTTAGGAGTTTGTTCATTTCTATTGATGTGGGTTTTTTTTATATATAAATACCAACCAAATGGATAATAGTACATTAATAATTATAGGTATTGTAGGTGTGGTGATTGGTTTTGCAATCGCTAAGATTCTTGAAAAAGGAAAGGCCTCCAAGACCATTGCTGAAGCTAAGAAAGAAGCTTCAGGCATCATAAAAAACGCTCATAAAGAGGGTGAAAACATAAAGAAAGATAAGATCTTTCAAGCAAAGGAAAAGTTTTTAGAACTCAAGGCAGAACACGAAAAGCACATTGTTGCTAAGGATAAGAAAATAGGTGAGGTCGAAAAACGCACAAGGGATAAAGAATCTCAATTGAGTTCAGAACTCTCTAAAAACAAAAAGCTCAACGATCGCTTAGAAGTACAGCTAAAAGAGATTGATTTTAAAAACGAGTACTTAGAAAAGAGAACTGCAGAGGTCGAGAAAATGCACCAAAATCAAGTGCAACAACTTGAGGTAATTTCTGGTTTATCTGCTGATGAAGCTAAGCAACAACTCGTTGAATCTCTTAAAGATGTAGCGAAGAGTGATGCAATGGCATTCCTACAGTCCAGTATGGAAGAAGCCCAACTCACAGCACAACAAGAAGCCAAAAAGGTCATCATCAATACCATTCAACGAATCGGTACCGAAGAAGCAGTTGAGAATTGTGTCTCTGTTTTTAATTTAGAATCGGATGATGTCAAAGGTCGAATAATCGGTAGAGAAGGTAGAAATATCCGAGCTATTGAAGCAGCAACTGGTGTGGAGATTATTGTCGATGATACTCCGGATGCGATTATTCTTTCTTGCTTTGATTCAGTTAGAAGAGAGGTGGCCCGTCTTTCGCTTCACAAATTAGTGACCGATGGAAGAATTCACCCTGCTCGAATTGAAGAGGTTGTTAAAAAGACAGAGAAGCAAATCGAAGAAGAAATTATCGATATAGGTAAACGTACCGTAATTGATTTGGGAATTCACGGATTACATCCAGAGCTCATTAGAGCCGTTGGTAGAATGCGTTATCGCTCCTCTTACGGACAAAATTTATTACAGCACTCAAGAGAAGTTGCTAAACTCTGTGGAGTGATGGCAGCAGAAATGGGACTCAATGCTAAACTTGCTAAAAGAGCAGGACTCTTACACGATATCGGAAAGGTTCCAAATACAGAGGCTGAGGTAGAAACGCCTCACGCAATCCTCGGAATGCAGTGGGCAGAAAAATTTGGAGAAAAACCGGATGTGTGCAATGCTATTGGAGCTCACCACGACGAGGTTGAAATGAAATCACTGATCGCTCCAATTGTTCAGGTATGTGATGCCATCTCCGGAGCAAGACCAGGAGCGAGAAGACAGGTGCTGGATTCATATATTCAGCGCTTAAAAGACCTTGAAGACATCGCCTTTGGATTTAAAGGAGTTCAAAAAGCCTATGCTATTCAAGCGGGAAGAGAACTCAGAGTCATCGTTGAAAGTGAAAAAGTAAACGATGACAAGGCGGCTGAACTGTCTTTTGAAATCTCTCAAAAGATTCAAACAGATATGACTTATCCAGGTCAGGTTAAGGTTACAGTAATTAGAGAAACTAGAGCAGTTAATGTGGCTAAATAGCCTTTAATAGAGTTACCTAAGCTTATAAATAAAAAAACCTAAGTCGTTATGCTTAGGTTTTTTTGTGTTTAAAAGAGTTCTACTCTTCAGTTTGATCTTCTTGTTCTTGACTTGATTCCTCCTCCTCATTTGCTTTTTCAAATTGATGAGATAAGATGTTTAAGCTCTTGAGTTTTTCCTTGAGAAGTTCAATCTTAGCTTTTCTAGCTGCAATCTTTTTTTGAACATCCTTGACTAGGGGAGAATCATCAGAGGCATTTGAAAAGAATTCTAGATTGTTTTCAAGTTGTCTCATTTCAGATTTTTCCTCTTCTATTTTTCTCTTGACAAAGGATTTCTCTCTTTTGACCTCATAATCGTGATTCTCAGACTTTTTAATAGCATCTAAGGTGTTTTCATACTTGATTTTTTCAGCCTCCTTAGGATTAAACCCAATAGATTTTAAGCAGTTTTCAAATGCCTTATTGAATTTGTCTTCGATGTTTTTCTTGTTTCTAGGGACATATCCAATGCTGTTCCACTCTTGACTTATTTCCTTTACAGCCTCGAGATCTTTATCTTGATCCTTTGAAGCCTTAAATGTATCGAGCTTTAGAAGGAGTGCTTCTTTCTTTTTTAAATTGTCAACCTCTTCCTTTTTATGGCTGTTCTTAGATGCGTGTAGTTGATCAAAATAGTGATTACAAGCAGCTTTGAATTCTTTCCAAATTTTGTCGGAATGTTTTCTGGGAACGTGTCCTATTTTTTTCCATTCAGCCTGAATACGCTTCATTTCTTTGGTAGTCGTATTCCAATCATCGCTATCTTTTAATGAAATAGCAATTTCCAAAAGAGCTCTTTTCTTAGTGAGGTTATCTTGCTGATCTTTTTTGATCTCTTTGTAAAACTTATTTTTAGCTCTATTAAATGCTCTGGTGGAGTCTTTGAATCGTTTCCAGGTAGCTTCATTCTTTTTTGAGGGTACCTTACCGGCTTTAAAGAATTGATCTCTGAGTTGTTCTACTTCAGAAATTTGTTTTTGAACTCCCTTATGAGTAGATGCAATCGCATTTGCAACTGCGTGAATTTGATCGATAATTTTATTCTTCGCCTCTAGATTGACCTCATAGGATTCTTCTAAATTGGAAAAATAAGCTTGTCTTTTATCGTGGATCAGTTTGGTGGCATTGCTAAATCGCTCCCAAATCTCTTCTCTTTTCTCCTTGTCTACCGGACCTAATTCTTCCTTCCATATTTTGTGAAGGGTCTGTAGTTGATGAAACGCTTTACCGATGTTTTCTTCACTCGCAAGAGCTTCGGCCTTTTCGATTAATTTTAGCTTTTCTTCTAGATTGTGTTTAAAATCTAAATCCCTTAACTCTCTGTTGAGGTTTAAGAAATCGTAGAATATTTCAATGTGATGGTGATAGGTTCTCCATACATTGTTGTATTCACCTCTTGGAACTGGCCCTGCCTTTTTCCATTGAGCTTGAATCTCTTTAAAGTTGTTGTAAGTAGTATTGATATCTTCCTCTACATTGACAAGGCCCTTAAGACCTTCGATGAGTTCTAGACGATGAGCTAGATTGTCTTTGAGCTGAGTTTCTAGGTTTTTATAGTATTGATCTCTTTTTTCACGGTATTCTTTAAAGAGCTCATTAAATTGTCGTTTAGCGACAGAAGAATACCTGAAATCAATTTCATTACCGCCATTTTGAACAAACTCTTCTCTTTTTTGATCTAATAGTTCTTGAAACTTTTGGTCGAATTCATTCTTGATTTCATCAACGTGTTTCTTGATGGCTTGTACCTTCTCGTTTTTTACGAGTCTTTGGAATTCACCAACGAGGTTTTCCATAGACATGGAGTGATAATCTAAAAAAGGAATTTTGTGACGCTCGTGATTGTGATGGTCTTCTGCATCTTCTGCATTGGATTCTTCAATTTCATCGATGTGATCATCAGCTTTTGAAGCTTCTTTTTCAGTTTCTTTTTCTTCGACTACTTCTTCCTTTGCAGTAGCCTCAGAGACCTCCTTAGAGGGTTCTGTGCTCGTTGTTTCTTCTTGTTGATTAACTTTCTCTTGCTCTACTTCACTTGGAAGTTTACCGTCTTCTGATAACATTTCTTTAATGTTTAGGGATCAATTTCGAAGTAAGATACTAACAAGCGCGTAAATAGCAAAGACATGTCGATTAGAATTTTCAACAACTAGTCTAAGTTTAGGAGAACTTTAAGAGTTCCACAGTTCCCAAGCCTTTTCTGCTTGATGAACTAACATTTGATATCCATTGGATGTTTTAGCTCCTCTTTTAGCTCCTTCTTTGAGGAATGCAGTCTGTTCTGGATTGTAAATTAGATCGAATAAAAGAACGTCTGAATTGATGCCCTCATATGGTATTTGAGGTTTTTGCTCGATATTGGGATGTGTTCCAAGGGGAGAACAGTTAATTATCAAGGGGTGGTATTTGAGCTTATCTGCTCTTAATCGATCGTAAGTGAGTTGTCCTTCTTTAGGAGTTCTGGAGACAAAGAAGTACTCAATTCCCAGTTGTTTCAATACATAAGCCACTGCTTTGGAGGCACCCCCGGTTCCTAAAATTAAGGCTGACTGATGATGGGATTCCAAGAGGGGCTCTAAGGCCTTTTGAAAACCATAAGCATCGGTATTATAACCGATAAGACCATCCACAGTAGGTTTAATAGTGTTTACTGCACCAATTTCTTGTGCCTCCTCTGATAAGTGATCCAAATATGGAATAATCTCCTGTTTGTAGGGAATGGTGACATTGAGTCCACGAATGTGATCTTGACTGAGCACCTTAGTTGAAAATTCATCGATCGATTGAAGATCAAAATTTTCATAGGAGTAATGATCCAATTCTAGTTCCTTAAACTTTTGAGTAAAATACCCTCTTGAAAAGGAGTAGTCAATATTCCTACCTATAAGGCCGAATCTATTTTTTTTGTTTTGATCCATAGTGTTCTAATGCGATTAATACAAGGATGCCTAGTAGGATAAACCCCAGGGCAAATAAGTTTTCATCAGTACTCATATCTGGTAAAAAACGCTTGTAGTTATATACAATTTTGTTTCCATCCGTATCTAAGATGAATTGTCCAAATTCATCTTTGATGTATTGAACTTTTTTCCAGGGCCATACCACTCCCAAGGAACCACTGATAAAACCGATAATGGTTGCTGTGGTTATTTTCTGATAGCGTTTGAGTACATAATTAATGATGTGAGATAGTGTCACTAGTCCAACCAGAGACCCCAGTGAGAACACAGCGATAATTTTTAGGTAGTGGATGTTTTCTGGGACTTGAAAAAAACTGAGTTCCCATGAAAAGAGCGCTATCATAGCCTTAAACAAGGCATTGACCGACTCGACCATCAGCAACACATAATTTCCCATGAGAATGAGTATAAAGGATCCTGACAGACCGGGAAGGGTCATTCCAGATACACCGATGAATCCACAGAAAAATACAAATAGAAGGTTGTCGTTTTGTTGAGCAGGATTGAGAGAGCTTATGAGTATTCCCAAAGCCAATCCCAAAAAGCTAAAACTAATACTGCTTTGATCCCATTGATTAAAATCTTTTCCGATATAGTAAATAGAGCCTAGTATCATTCCAAAAAACAGTGACCAAACAAGTAGGGGAGCTGTGGATAAAAAATAATCGATGACTAGAGAAACACTGAAGTAACTAAAGACCATACCCGAGATGATATAGAGCATAAATCCACCATTGATATAGGTAAATAGAGATCTAAATCTACCGTTGATCAGTAACAGTAAAGCCTTGAAGTTAATCTTTGTAAGTGAATAGATAAACTCGGAATAAAAGCCAGCTACAAAGGCTACAATTCCTCCAGAAACACCGGGGACTTTGTTAGCCGCACCCATTCCAAGCCCTTTGATAAAGAGGAAGAACTTATCGATAAGACTTCTTGGCTGATGCATATTACTTTGTGGTACTAACTGATTTTTCCAAAATGTAAATTAAAAGAAATCCTCCAATTGACAATAGAACAGCCGTTATAAATTCAGCTGTAGTTCCAAACTGAAAAGGCGAAATGTTTTGATCGGCAATGATGAGTTCTTTGCCCTCTACCATCTGAGTTTCTAACACCTCTTTCCAGGGCCATATTTTATTGAGAGACCCCAAAATAAATCCAGTTAAAAGAGCGAGCGTACTGTTTTTATAATGCTTGAAGGTCCATTTGAGGAGTTTAGCAAAACTCAATAAGCCCACTATAGCACCCCCTCCTACGATAGCGATGGTTTGAAGATCTCGTTGATGTACAGCGTTGAGTACCGTTTCATAAGAACCTAATAATACCAATATAAAGGATCCTGAAATACCAGGAAGGATCATGGCACAAATTGCAAGAGCTCCAGATAAGAACAGATACCAAGGATTATCTACATAGGCCCCTACTTTAAGTTGAGTGATATAAAGTGCAATAATAGCACCTATAACAAATACAATCCAGGAACTCCATTTAGAGCGATCGATGTCTTTGCCGACAAAGAGTACACTCGCAAAGACCAATCCAAAGAAAAAAGACCAGAGTTCAATGGGGTGGTTTTGGAGCAAAAAAGAGATTCCCTTTGCTAAACTCACTACGGACAGACCGATACCCAGAAGGAGGGAGGCTAAAAAATTACCGTTCACAGCCTTCCAAAAAGGTTTAAACCCTTTGGTGAAGAGCAGTTTGATGTTTTTGAAATTAATGCTGTTGATCGACTCTAAAAGTTCTTCGTAGATTCCTGATATGAATGCAATGGTCCCTCCTGAAACTCCAGGTACCACATCAGCAGCACCCATAGCCATCCCTTTGAGGGTATTGAAGAGGTAAAATGTCTTTGTGTGTTTACTCATGAAAACAAAAATACATCAACTGAGTTAAATGGACTTTAGTATTTGGAAATAATCTCCTTAGCCCAACTAGTACTCAGTGATAAAATTCTTGAATTTTGAAAATTCTTGAGGATATTTTTGTCAATACTCAAGCCTTTTTTGAGGTGTTTTTCTGCTTTAAACAGTTCGGTGGTATCGTGAAATAAAGATGCTAAGAAATAGTGAATTTCAGCTTGTTCAGGATAGAATTCTAGGGCTTGTAAAAGGATTTGAATAGCGGAGCTCACATCGTTTAAGAGTACCATTACTTCTGCCCAAGAAACCCATGTTTCCAATTCGTAATTACCGTATTCAACTGCCTGCTTATAGGCGTAATCAGCCTCAAAATACTTAAACATTGCAGTGTTTATCTCCGCACATCGCTTCCAATAAAGAGGGTTTTCAGCATCGATATTGATCGCTTTATTGATGTAGTAGGATGCTTTTTCAAAATTGTTGTTGGTGTAGTAGAAATTGGTAATTGCCAACCATCCTTTGTCTAAGAGTGGATCTTCGTGAACAGTTTGGTAGTAATAACTCTGAGCGAGATCTAAATTACCCAATTGTTCGTGACATTGTCCTAATCTCAAATAGGCGTGAGAAGTTGGATCTTCTAATTTAATGGTAATCTCATAGTTTTCTATAGCCTCTTCAAATCGGCCGAGTTTTTCTAGAACCATTCCCTTTTCGTAATAAGCTCCTATAAAACGATCATCGGAATAGATGGCAAAATCAAAAGAAGAGAGCGCTTCTTTGTAGAGTTCCAACTCTACATACATCTTACCGAGTTGATGCCAGGCTACTTCACAATAAGGGTTTTTATTGAGGTAGTCGTTTAAGAATTCAATACCCCCTGTATAATCTCCTAAAAATTCAAAACAATAAACGGTATTATAAAGCGCTGCATAATCCTCAATATCGATGTCCACACAGCTTATAAAGCAATTTTTTGCCTTTTCAAAATCCTCTAAAAAGAGGTATTCCATTCCCATTAGGGTATAGATATCTGGTTGATCGGGTTGTAGTTCTAATGCTTTGTGAAGGGCGTTAATAGCCTCTAGGTGCTTGTCTTGTTTAGAATAGATATTAGCTCGTTGAATGTATATTTCATCGTTGAATTGATCGATGAGTTCTATGGTGTCGAGTATTTCCTCTGCCTGTTCTAATTTGTTTTCAAAGACCAGGACTTCTACTTCTAACAATCTGAGGTTGATTACCTGAGGGTGTTGGTTAAGCCCAAGGCTGATGGCTTTTTTAGCCAGTGAAACCTTCCCTGCGTTGAGGTAGTAGTGTATAATTTCTTCGAAATCTTCAGCGTCGAAAAAATAGACCTCATCAGTCTTTAACATCGACTCGAATTTTGCGATAGGTAATTTAGAATTTTCGTTTTCGTCTAATGACATAGTGAATTCTTGTGTTCCTAATGCAAATAAATTTATAAGTTATCCTTTGCGATTTGTAGCAAGGAGACTCATTCTTATTAACAAAATAGTTAACAGTCTAGGATGGATAAGTGTCTAAAATGGAAATAATTAGCTTACAGCCTTTGGTGATTTCTTCTTTAGAAATGGTAAGAGGTGGAGTAATTCTCACGGCTTTTTTTTCAAATAGCAACCAAAAGAGGATCAGGTTTTGCTTTGCTGCCTCTAGAATTAAATAGTTGGCAATATCTTCATTTTCAAAGAGTAAAGCGAGCATTAAACCCTTGCCGCGAATCGATTTAATCAAAGGGTGTTGAAGCTGCTCTCTGAAGAGTTCTTCCTTTGATAAGCTTTCGGTTATGAGTTGTTTGTGGTCTTTTGTGAGTTCTTTTAGAGTCGCTAGTGCAGCTGCTGCAATGACTGGATTTCCACCAAAGGTGGTAATGTGGCCGAGTTTTGGCTGATCGCTCAACAACTTCATATGCTCATAAGATGCGATAAAGGCTCCTGCAGGCAAACCTGAACACATCCCTTTCCCAATTACGAGGATATCGGGTGTACATTGGTAGTGCTCAAAAGCAAATAGACTTCCTGTCCTACCAAAACCGGGTTGAATTTCATCGAGAATAAGTAGTGCTCCAACTTCTTGGCAGCGTTCTTTTACTTTTTTGAGGTAGTCGTTCTTTGGAAGAATAAATCCTGCTCCACCTTGAATTGTCTCTAAGATGACTGCAGCTGTTTTAGCAGTGATCTTTGTCAAGTCTTGTTCTGAATTAAAGTCGATAAAATTAACAGCTCCAATAAGGGGCTCAAAGGGCTTTTTGTTTTCCTCTTTGCCCATGAGGCTCAATGAACCCATGGTATTACCGTGATAAGCGTTCTTAGCGGCTATGATTTGACTTCTGCCAGTAACTCTTCTTGCGAGTTTAAGCGATCCTTCAATCGCCTCTGTCCCCGAATTGACTAAATAGGTGCAATTAAGTGAATCTGGCAAATGATTAGCGAGTAATTTAGAGTAGTCTACGGCTGGTTTTAGAGCGTATTCTCCATAAACCATCACATGCATATAAGAATCGACCTGATCTTTAATAGCTTTTACTACCGCAGGATGACTATGTCCTAGGCTACAGGCAGATACTCCTGCTACAAAATCTAAATGAGGCTGATCTCGATCGTCGTAAATATAGGAACCGCTCGCCTTAGTCACGGACATTTTAAGTGGGTGAGGAGTGGTTTGAGCCTGATATTTTAAGAAGTCATCAGTGTTCACGTTAATTTTTTTTAGGAGCAGGGGGTCTGTTTCTATTAATCGATGGCTTTCGAACGGGTGTCATCGGATTGTTTAAGCCTTTGATGAACTCGAGTCGATAGGGTTGGTCATCTATAAACAAATCCTTAGGTGACTTGATTTGCTCAGTTCCATACCATATAAACCCTTCTAATTTTCGATCTTCAATCGGGAGATCACTAAGGGGGTATATGTTCCCTTCAGGGTTGAGAACAAAGGAGATTTCTTCGATTCCTCCCTCTTGCATCTCCATGCTTACCGAACTACAGATTGTTTGATTGATGCCGATAAGTTCATTCTTGTCGTCATACACATAATAGATGACCTCTGTGTTTTGATCAATTTGTATGTGCTCTAATTGGTTGTTGTTAAATTTTCCATTTAGAATTTTACCCTTGATTTGATTGAATCCCTTCTTGCTAATGCTGTCTTGTGAAACCACAAAAGCCTGGTCGATTACCTTGAGGGAATCCAAAGCCTTGGTCTTTGGATTGGATAGGAGGTAAATTTCCGTTCCAGTCATCTGACTAGGTCCATTCCACAGAATAGGTCTTCTGATGAGTTCAGTTACTCCCGTGATTTGGTCGTAATGTATAGAATCACATTTGCCAGAGAGTCCTTTTTTGAAGAATTTTGCATTTTGGAACGCTCGTATGATTTTTTGATCTTTTTTTCCTGTGATCATGATGGTATCTCCATGCATATAGAGCGAATCATTTTCTACCAAACTGATCGATAGTGCGCGCTTGGTAGCAAATAGGGAATCTTTGTCTTTGTAGATTTCAGCGTAATGAGCTCTTAGGACTCCATTGTTGATCGTATCAGTAATCTTAATATTATTCGTAGCTGAAGCAAAGTTTTGTGGATGGTTGAGGTAGACCGAATCACCTTCGATGATTCTGTTGTCGTATTCAATTCGAGTATTCTTTATTCCATAGCCCTCTTGGAGTTTGGTGTCGTAAAACCCACGTTCACAGTACAGATTGTATTCCTCGGCGTCAATCTGAGAAGGCCCAAACAAATAGGCGTGTTTTGATTCGGTGTGGTAATCGAGCTTAGAAGATTTGAGTTCGTATTCAGGATTTACAATATGTACCTGATTCTCGAAGGCGTATTTCTTTAGCTTTGTATCGTATCTTCCGATGAGGGATTTAAGGGTGTTTTCTTCGTCTTTGACCACCCCTCCGCTACTGTAATAGGCTTCTTGAATATCCCTGTTAAAATAGAGGGTATCGGTCTTGAGATTCATTTGTGGAGTGGTGAGCACGACTTGGTTCCAGCTCTTAGCCAACTGTGTTTGACCATTGTAGTCCAATCGTTTTGAAATGAGCTCTAGGGTGTCTCCCTGCACGAGCTTGATATTTCCAATGGCCTTAATTCTGTTTTCAGCTTGATAAAATATGGCCAAATCACACCAAAGAATGGCTCCTTGATGTTTGAATTCTAATTGACGGTTGTCCTTAGTGAATATAGATGCCCCAGGGTACTTAACTTCATCTTTGGTAAAACTACCCCCGTGAACAATTTCTATAGGCTCTTTTTCTTCTTGAGACCAGAGCACAGAAGTAATGGTAAATGCGAGGAAGTAAACTAAGGCTTTTTTCACGATTCTAATTAAGACATACAATAATACTATAGAATTGCCTTAAATAAAAAAAAAGCCACATTTAAGTGGCTTAATCTTATCTAAAAATTGTTTGAGTTCTATCTGGTCCAACCGAAACGATTTTGATTGGAACCTCTAGTTCCTTTTCAAGGTATTCGATATAGTCCATAAGACTTTCTGGAAGCTCTGATGCATCTGTAAGTCCTGTCAGGTCTTTTTTCCACCCCTTTAATTCAGTGTATATAGGGCTGACGTTTTCTGCTTCAATATTATAAGGTAAGTGAGCAACTTCTTTTCCTTTGTAATTGTAAGCAGTACAAACTTTGATTTTTTCAAACCCACTGAGTACATCTGCCTTCATCATCATCAGCTCGGTTACACCGTTAATTTTAACAGCGTATCTAAGGGCAACTAAATCCAACCATCCACAGCGTCTTGGTCTTCCGGTTGTAGCTCCAAATTCATTTCCTACTTTACCCATTGTCTCCCCATCCTTGTCAAAAAGTTCTGTTGGAAAGGGTCCTGAACCAACTCTTGTGGTATAGGCTTTAAAGATTCCCAATACACGACCGATTTTGTTAGGAGCAACTCCTAATCCTGTACAGGCTCCTGCAGCAGTTGTATTTGAAGAGGTTACAAAAGGATAGGTTCCAAAATCAATATCTAAAAGTGATCCCTGAGCTCCTTCTGCTAAGATCTTTTGTCCAGAACTAATAGCGTCGAAAATATATTGTTCAGAATCGATAAAAGTCAGTTGTTTTAAACGCTCAATGGCTTCAAAAAATTCAGCTTCTAATTCTTCGAGGTTGTATTGTAATTCAACATCGTAATAGTCGATCATCGCCTCGTGCTTATCGGCTAATTTACGGTAGCGATCCTTCCAGTCACTGAGTTCTAAATCTCCAACTCTCATTCCATTTCTACCGGTTTTATCCATGTAGGTAGGACCGATTCCTTTAAGGGTAGAACCAATCTTAGCCTTTCCTTTAGAAGCTTCCGAAGCAGCATCTAAAAGACGGTGAGTCGGTAAAATAAGGTGAGCTTTTCTAGAAACAAATAATTTTGAAACATAATCAAGATCAAATTTATCCAGATTGCTGAGCTCTTTTTTAAAGATCACTGGGTCAATAACGACTCCATTTCCAATGACATTCTTTGCTTTGTCGTGAAAAATACCTGAAGGAATCGTATGCAATACGTGTTTAATTCCATCAAATTCTAAGGTGTGACCTGCATTTGGTCCTCCCTGGAACCTCGCGATAATGTCGTAATCCTTTGTTAAAACATCTACAATTTTACCTTTTCCTTCATCTCCCCATTGAAGACCTAGTAGTAAATCTACTGCCATATGTAATCTATTTTTTAGTGTCTTTTGATTTTGTTCCGTAAAAATACAATGAATGATTATTGATCTTTACATCGAACACTTCTTCTATTGTTTGTTTAATCGATTGAATTCTCGGGTCACAGAACTCGATGACTTCACCAGTATCCGTAAGGATTAGGTGGTCGTGTTGTCTGTCGAAATAAGACTTCTCGTACTGTGCTTGATTCTTTCCAAATAAGTGCCTTCTGACTAGTTTACAGTCCATGAGCAGCTCAATGGTGTTATAAAGGGTAGCTCTACTCACTCGGTATTTTTTATTTTTCATTTGGATGTAGAGCGACTCTATATCGAAATGAGAATCCGATTCGTAAATTTCTTGTAAGATGGCATAGCGTTCAGGTGTTTTGCGATGACCCTTTTCTTCTAAATAGGTCGTAAACACTTCTTTAACTATCTCTTGATTTTTTTCAGAGGCCATGAGCTCGATTAATATGTTGCAAATGTAAGGCTAAAATTTAAATTCTAAACACTTTATTGATACCCTTCATCGACTTGATTTCATCGATGAGTTTTTGAAGAGAAGTATTGGACTTAACCCCAACCCTTATTCTACCGTTAAATGTACCCCCTTCTGCCTCAAATGAGATCTTGTTTAAACTGATATTTTTGTGTTTGCTGATCACCATTGTAATTTCATTTACAATTCCCATATGATCAATTCCGTGTAATTCAATTTTAGCATTGAATTCAGTGATACTCGAGTCGATCCAATCCGCCGATAAGATTCGATAAGCGTAGTTGGACTGTAATGCAATTGCATTGGGACAATTCTTTTTATGTACTTTGATTCCCTCGCTTACCGAGGTGAATCCAAACACATCATCGCCGGGAATAGGGTTACAACAAGGAGCAAAGGTATAGGGTAATTGATCTCTGTTTGGTCCAAAAACCAAATCGTCAAAAGTCGTTACTTCACCCGTTTTTTGTTCTTGCTGATTGGACTTTCTTCTAATGCGGTTTTTTAAGAAATTTAAGATCGCATTATTGTAGGAAGAAGCGAACTCTTTAATAGAAGCATTGTCGATGGAGCCGCTTCCAACTTGATAGAACAATTCCAAACTCGTTTTGAGTTTAAAATGCTTTACCATCTTGTCGATTACGTCATTTTTAAGGGTAATTTTTTGAGATTTCAATTTCCTTCTCAAAACAGCTTTGCCTTCTTCAGCAATTCTTCTAGTTTCTTCCTTGAGTACTGATTTAATTCGTGAACGGGCTCTTGCAGTAGTCGCGTAATTGAGCCAGTTCTGTGTTGGTTTCACCGTTTCAGATGTGATGATTTCAACTTGATCTCCACTGCTCAGAGTTGTATTTAATGGAACCAGTTTTCCATTGACTTTAGCACCTCTGGTATGCAATCCAATTTCGGTGTGAATACTAAATGCAAAATCTAAAGGAGTTGCGTTCTTCGGTAGTGATTTTAAGTCTCCATTTGGAGTAAATACAAAGATTTCTTTGGCGTAGAGGTTGAGTTTGAATTCCTCTACAAAATCTACTGCATCAGATGCAGGATTTTCTAAGGCCTCGTGTAATTTATTGAGCCAATCATCGATTCCCTTTTCTTTTTGATCGCCGTGCTTGTATTTAAAATGCGCTGCATATCCTTTCTCCGCAATCTCATGCATGCGTTCTGATCGAATTTGAACCTCAACCCATCTGTTTTTGGGCCCCATTACAGTGATGTGTAAGGCTTCATATCCTGTCGATTTAGGAGATGTAATCCAATCCCTAAGGCGAATTGGGTTAGGGGTGAAGTGATCTGTGACAATGGAGTAGATTTTCCAAGCTAAGAACTTTTCCTGATCGATTTCTGATTTGTAAATAATACGAATCGCAAATTTGTCATAGACTTCTTCAAAGCTTATAGCCTTCATTTTCATCTTGCGATGAATGGAGTATACCGATTTAGACCTTCCGGTAATTTTATAATCGATATGTTCTTTGTTAAGAGTCTTTCTCAGAATAGCAGAAAAGTTTCTGATGTATTTATTCTGATCGTCCTTTGACTCTGATATTTTTTCCTCAATACTCTTAAAAACTTCTGGCTCGGTGTATTTTAAACTGAGGTCTTCTAGGTCGGTCTTGATATTGTAAAGACCAATTCTATGGGCTAATGGAGCGTATATATAGAGCGTTTCAGATGCTATTTTAACTTGTTTATGCTCTGGCATGGAATCCATGGTCAGCATATTGTGATAGCGATCAGCAATTTTTATAATGATTACTCTGACATCGTCATTGAGGGTGAGCAGCATCTTTCTAAAGTTCTCTGCCTGCATAGAGATGTCGGTTTCTTTTTTCAGGCCTGCGATCTTGGTAAGTCCATCGACAATTCGAGCTACCGTTACTCCAAACATTCGTTCGATGTCGACTAGGTTGATATCGGTGTCTTCAACAACGTCGTGAAGTAGGGCAGCAGCTATAGAAGTAGCGTCCAATCCAATTTCTTTTGCAACGATTTTAGCTACTGCAATGGGGTGAAAAATATAGGCTTCACCTGATTTTCTACGCTGACCATTGTGAGCATCCACAGCGGTATCAAAGGCCAAGCGAATCATTTTCTTGTCCTCTGCTGTCAGCGATTGATAACTGATCCTGAGAAGGTTTTTATACTCCTTGGCAATCGCTTTGTTTTCTTCTTCCTCTGTTAGTCTGATACTCATGGATTAAAAATACTGTTTTTGCTATAAATTTCGTTGACGAATGGCTTCAAATATTAATATAGATGCTGCGACCGATACATTCATAGAATCAATTGCTCCCCGCATCGGTATGATAATATTTTTAGTGCTTTGTTCCCTCCACTGTTTCTCTAATCCAGTTGCTTCTGTTCCAACTACAATTGCAGTAGGTCCTCTAAAATCAATATCGGTATAAAGAGTTGAATCCTGAAGGGTAGCTGCGTAAAAATCGATTTGATTTTCTTTTAAATAAGCAATGCATTCATCAGAGCTTGCAGTGTAGACAGCTACACTAAAGAGACAGCCTAAACTCGCTCTAATCGTATTGGGATTGTAGAGATCAGTCTTTGGATTTGCGATGATGACAGCATCCACCGAGGCTGCATCTGCAGTTCGAAGTAAGGCTCCGATATTTCCAGGCTTTTCTGGTGCTTCAGCTACGAGAATTAAAGGGTTTTCATTTTGAAGTTGGAGCTCTGATAGATGGTGGTTTTTAGAGACACAAAGGGCAATTACTCCTTCAGTCGAGGATCGATAGGCTATTTTAGAATAGACCTCATCTGAAACTTCAAAATAAGATTGTAGTGAAGTCTTTTGAATGATTAACTCTAAGTCGACTTCATTTAAAATAGATGGATTGACAAACAATTGGCGTACTTCATATCCAGCCTCAAGAGCAATCTGTAATTCTCTTTTTCCTTCTAAAACAAAAAGCCCTTCTTTTTTTCGAGTCCGTGACTTTTCACTAAGACTGATG
>DAIRFL010000022.1:0-15684 GCA_036795105.1 Flavobacteriaceae bacterium
CTTTAAATCTCACAAGAAGTTTTCGATTATGAACAAAAAAATTGCATCTGCATTAATTTCAGTATTTCACAAGGACGGATTAGGACCAATCGTTGAAAAATTACACCAAGAAGGGGTGGTTATCTACTCGACAGGAGGAACAGAAACTTTTATCAAATCACTTGGAATTCCAGTAGTTCCAGTAGAAGATGTTACTTCTTATCCTTCTATTTTAGGAGGACGCGTTAAAACACTTCATCCAAAAGTATTCGGTGGTATCTTAAACCGCGGAGATCACGCTGGAGATCAAGAGCAATTACAAGAGTTTGACATCCCTCAAATCGACCTTGTTATCGTTGACCTTTACCCTTTTGAAAAAACTGTTGCTTCAGGTGCTAGTGAACAAGATATAATCGAAAAAATTGACATCGGTGGAATTTCATTGATTCGCGCCGCTGCTAAAAACTACAAAGACGTACTCTGTGTTTCCAATATGGAAGATTATTCAGAAGTCTTAAGCCTTCTCAATGAGAAAAACGGTGAAACTTCACTCGAAGACCGCAAGCGTTTTGCTGCAAAATCTTTTGATGTTTCTTCTCATTACGATTCAGCGATCTTTAACTACTTTAATCAGGATCAAGAGATTCCTTCCTTAAAACTTTCAGTTCGCGATTCTAAATCACTTCGCTACGGTGAAAACCCACATCAGCAAGGAAGTTTCTACGGAGATTTTGAAGCTTTGTTTGATCAATTACACGGAAAAGAGTTGTCTTACAACAACCTCTTAGATGTGGATGCAGCAGTACAATTGATGGAAGAGTTCAAAAATGACGATCCAACCTTTGCGATCTTAAAACACAACAACGCATGTGGTTTAGCAACTAGAGATTCGATTGCCGAGGCCTATGTTGACGCTTTAGCTGGTGATCCCGTATCTGCCTTTGGTGGCGTTCTGATCGCAAACAAAGAAATTGACATGGCTACTGCTACAGAGGTGAATCAATTGTTCTGTGAGGTGGTGATTGCTCCTTCTTTTGAAGCTGAAGCTCTTGAACTTTTAAAGAGCAAGAAAAACAGAATCATCCTCGTTAAAAAAGAAACTTCAATGGATCAAAAACAAGTGAGAACTTGTTTAAATGGATACTTAGTTCAAGATAAAGACACTATTACAGATAGTGCTGCTGATTTAAATCCGGTAACCGATAAAGAAGCTACTGCTGCTGAAATTGAAGATATGATTTTCGCTTCTAAATTGTGTAAGCACACGAAGTCTAACACTATTGTACTTGCTAAAAACAAACAGTTATGCGCAAGTGGAACTGGACAAACTTCAAGAGTTGACGCCTTAAATCAGGCGATTCACAAGGCCAATTCATTTGATTTTGATCTCCATGGAGCGGTAATGGCATCTGATGCTTTCTTCCCTTTCCCTGATTGTGTTGAAATCGCAGACAAGGCTGGAATCACTGCTGTTATTCAACCGGGAGGTTCGATCAAAGATCAATTGAGCATCGATTATTGCAATGAAAATAAAATGGCGATGGTAATGACTGGAACACGTCATTTTAAACATTAATTTTCATATCTTAGTAGCTACAACCAAAATCGACTGCAATTAATGGGATTTTTTGATTTTTTAACTGAAGATATCGCTATTGACTTAGGTACAGCCAATACGCTTATCATCCACAACGATAAAGTAGTTGTGGACAGTCCTTCTATCGTGGCTAGGGACCGTATGACCAACAAGCTTATCGCTGTCGGAAAACAGGCCAATAAGATGCAGGGTAAAACTCATGAAAACATCAAGACCATTCGCCCCTTAAAGGATGGTGTTATTGCAGACTTTGACGCTTCTGAAAAGATGATTTCCATGTTCATCAAGGAAATCCCTGCCCTTAAAAAGAAACTCTTCCCTCCAGCCCTTCGTATGGTAGTATGTATTCCTTCTGGAATTACTGAGGTAGAGATGAGAGCGGTAAAGGAATCCTGTGAACGCGTCAATGGTAAAGAGGTGTATTTGATTCACGAACCAATGGCAGCTGCTATCGGTATCGGTCTCGATATCATGGAGCCTAAAGGAAATATGATTATCGATATAGGAGGTGGTACTACTGAAATTGCTGTTCTTGCACTTGGTGGTATTGTCTGTGATAAATCTGTAAAAATTGCAGGGGATGTGTTTACCAATGACATCATCTACTATATGAGAACTCAGCACAACCTCTACGTAGGAGAATCTACCGCTGAAAATATCAAAATAACCATTGGAGCTGCAACAGAAGACTTACAATCTCCACCAGACGACCTCAATGTTCAGGGTAGAGATTTACTCTCTGGGAAACCCAAGCAGATACAAATTAGCTATAGAGAGGTAGCAAAAGCACTCGACAAATCCATCTTGAGAATAGAGGATGCGGTAATGGAAACGCTTTCCAATACGCCACCTGAACTCGCAGCTGACATCTACAATACCGGTATTTTCTTAGCAGGTGGTGGATCCATGCTCAGAGGATTGGACAAACGTATTTCTCTCAAAACAGATCTTCCCGTTTATATCTCTGAAGATCCACTAAGAGCTGTGGTTCGAGGAACAGGAATTACCCTTAAAAACTTAGAGCGCTACAAGAGCATCTTAATGAGATAATAACAGAATTAAAAGTCCTATATGAATCGTTTTATTAGTTTCTTTCTAGGTAATAAAACAAGGCTTTTATTTTTGTTTTACTTGAGTATTGCTATTGGACTTTCTATTCAGTATCGAAGTTTTCATCAGTCCAAATACCTCAACTCTTCCTGGGCAGTAAGTGGTGGCATCTTTTCAAAAGTTGCTCAATTAGACCAGTACCTGAGCTTAGACAAAAGCAACCAATTACTTCTGGAAGAAAACAAGCGATTAAAAGAACAGCTTTACAATTTAGAGTTCAGTTCGAGAGATTCGATTACTCTTCCTTTTGAAATAGTCAATACTAGGGTGGTAAAAAACTCCTATCGACTCAACAGAAATTACCTCACCATAGCAGCGGGAACCAAGGATGGTGTTACACAAGATATGGGTGTCATAAATCCATTGGGGATTGTGGGTATCGTAGAAAAGAGCGCTACCTACTATTCCACTGTTCAAAGTGTTTTAAATATTCGATCTAGAATCAATGCGAAGATCGAGACAACTGAATACTTTGGGTCTTTAATTTGGGACGGCAATGATCCTACATTAGTACAGCTCATCGACATCCCTAATGTTGCTCAAATTAGTGTAGGTGATCGAATTGTAACTGGTGGAATGTCGAGTATTTTTCCAGAGGGAATTCCCATCGGTCAGGTTCAATCGTTTGAACTCAACAAGGCACAAAGTGATTATATTATAAACGTACATTTATTCAACGATCTCAGGGCTCTTAATACCGCCTATGTCATTGTCAATAAAGATCAAAAAGAAGTTCAACAATTAGACTCCATCAGTGAATCCAGATAACAGCATATACTATATCGGCAAACTGCTCCTACTGATGCTCCTACAGGTGTTTGTGCTCAATCAGCTGCACCTATTTGGGTATATTTCTCCGATGGTCTATTTAATTTTTGTCTATAATTATCCCACAGCTCAAAACAGAACCGCTTTACTCTCGATTGGATTTGTCTTTGGTATCATCTTAGATATTTTCACCGATAGTTTGGCTTTTAACACACTATCACTGCTGATTATCACCTATTTTAGACCCTATCTCTTAGGGTTCATATTTGGTATTGCCACCGAACAAAAGTCTTTTAAATTCAGTGATACTGCTCTTGTTCAACGCATGAGTTATTTAGGATTGCTAGTCTTAATCCATCACTCTGTATTCTTTATTGCAGAGGGCATGAGTATTTCAAATGGACTGCTGATCGCTAAAAAAATTATCACAACTAGTATTGTGAGCTTTATTTTAATGCTGCTTCTCTTATCTTTGTTTAGCAAGCAGAAAAAATGAAGAAATTAATCCTCCCCTTATTGATTGTCTTTGTAGGTATACTCTTTACCTACCGATTGATCAATTTACAACTCATCGGCTCCAAGGAGGATGGTCCACAGCAGGATCCCGCTATTAAAACGACTACCATCTACCCCACTCGTGGACTGATGTACGATCGAAATCAGCAGTTATTAGTGTCGAATCAACCTGCTTATGACCTAATGGTAATCCCCAGAGAGGTTAAAAACCTAGATACCATAGAGCTCTGTCAGCTTATCGATATCGACAAGGAAGAATTCGTCAAGTCTATTGAAAAAGCCAAACGCTATTCACCTCGATTGCCTTCAGTCTTAGTTTCTAAACTCTCTGCAGCAACCTATGCCGTACTTCAAGAAAAGATGAGGAAGTTTGAAGGCTTTTATATTCAAAAAATAAATCTCAGAAAATACCATACAGATGCTGGAGCCAACCTCCTTGGATACATCAGTGAGGTCAACGATTATGAAATACAGAACAACCCTGGTTATATCGCAGGGGAGCTCATCGGAAGAACCGGAGTTGAAAAACAATACGAGACTTATTTAAGAGGAAAAAAGGGAATCAACTACATTCAAAAGGATCGCTTTAATAGAACCATCGGACCTTATAAAGAGGGAATTTTTGATTCAGTACCTGTTCCTGGAACTAATTTAGAACTCACCATTGACAAAGACTTACAAGAATACGGAGAAGATCTAATGATTGGTAAGCGCGGTGGAATCGTAGCCTTAGATCCCAAAAATGGAGAAATCTTATCGCTAATCACCGGACCAAATTACGATCCTGCGCTACTTGTCGGAAGAGAGCGATCGGCTAACTACACTCAACTCTACTACGACTCAATAGCGAAACCCACTTGGAATAGAGCTCTGTTGGCTCAACCCTCCCCTGGTTCTCCTTTTAAAATACTCAACGCACTAGTCGCACTAGAAGAGGGAGTCATAACAACTCGTTCGAAGGTCATGTGCTACAATGGATTTTACGTTGGAAATGAACTCAAAGGATGTCACTGCGGAGGTGGGATTCACGATCTAAGAGAGGGAATAGCCGTATCCTGTAATGCTTATTTTGCAGATACTTTTAAAAAGATTTACGCCAAATTTGATAAGACTTCAGAAGGACAAGACGTATGGGAACGCCATATGAAGAGTTTTGGGCTAGGAGATTATTTAGGTTATGACCTTCCCACTGGAGCTCCGGGTAGAATACCTTCCACCGCTTATTACGATCGAGCTTATGGAAAAAACAGATGGTTTCCGACCTTCATCATCTCCAATGCCATCGGACAAGGAGAGGTGGCGGCGACCCCTATACAGCTAGCTAATATGACCGCTGCTATAGCCAATAGAGGTTATTTCTACACTCCTCATATCCTCAAAAAAATAGGAAATGATCCTATAGTAGACCCCAATTTCACAGAGGCAAAGCAGACTACAATTAGCAAAAAACACTTTGATCCAATTATCAATGCCATGCGAGATGTTTATGAAACTGGTACTGCTAAATGGATTCAAATTCCTGGTGTTTCAATTGCAGGTAAAACAGGTACTGTAGAAAATTACACCCTCATCGATGGGATTAAAACCCAATTGACTGACCATTCGCTTTTTATTGCATTTGCTCCTGTTGAAGATCCTAAGATCGCATTAGCAGTCTATATTGAGCACGGCTATTACGGAGCTCGTTACGCAGGACATATCGCTTCACTTATGATTGAAAAATACCTCAAAGGAGAAATTTCTCGTAAGGACTTAGAGCGCAAAATGCTGGAAAAAACACTTGAAAAAGAATACGCAAAACCGCTTAGCGGCGAACCCTTTGAAATCAACGAATATGATTGGTAGTGGACTCAGAAGATTGGATTGGATTAGTGTGCTTCTGTGTTTAGCACTCATCGGTATTGGCTGGGGAAACATCTATTCTGCAACTGTAGTGGATACAGAATCAGCTCTGTGGAACTTCTCGACAAGTTATGGCAAACAACTCGTATTTATAGGTATTAGTCTTGTTGCCGTGGTGGTTTTATTTCTCTTGCAAACCAAACTCATAGAACGCTTTTCCTCAATTTTTTATTTAATTACCATACTGCTTTTAATCGGCCTATTTCCATTTGGCAAAACCATTGCTGGAGCCACCTCTTGGTATGGTCTTGGCTTTTTTAACCTACAACCCTCCGAACTCGCAAAGATTGGAACCCTTCTAGCGCTCGGAAAATACCTCAGCGACATTCAAACGGATCTCAAACGACTAAAAGATCAGTTCTACGCCTTATTAATCATCTTAGTTCCTGTGCTGTTAATTGTCCCTCAACCCGATCCAGGATCAGCGCTCATTTTCTTTTCATTGGTGTTTGTACTCTTTAGAGAAGGAGTCTCTCTTCGGTATTTTTGGATCGGTCTTTACGCTATTTTGTTGTTTATCGGTACTCTAAAATTTAAGGTGCTCTATATGGGTATTGGAATTACAGTCATCAGTATCATCAGCTTATTGTTATTCAACAAAAGACTAAAGCTCAAATTGACCAAAGTATTGGTCTTTGTGTTTTTGAGTTTGGCTTTTAGTTCATCTGTTCAATACGTTTTTGACAATGTTTTTGAACAACGTCACCGAGATCGTTTTAGTCTGTGGCTCAATTTAGAAAAAGATCCTGCAGTTCAAGAACAAATTAAAAAGACCATCGGATACAATACCTATCAGTCTGAGAAAGCAATTGAATCAGGTGGTTTTTGGGGAAAAGGCTTCTTAGAAGGAACACGAACCAAAGGGGATTTTGTTCCGGCACAACACACGGATTATATCTTTAGTACGGTAGGAGAAGAATGGGGGTTTGCTGGTACCTTCACCGTCGTAGTTCTTTTTACAGCCCTATTGCTCCGACTGCTCTATCTCGCTGAACGACAAGTAAGTGTCTTCAACAGAGTCTACGGTTATGGAATGGTATCCATTTTAGCTACTCACTATATCATCAATATTGGAATGGTGATTGGATTACTGCCAACAGTAGGAGTACCACTCCCCTTCTTTAGTTATGGTGGTTCTGGCTTACTAGGCTTTAGTTTGATGTTGTTTATCTTTATTAAACTCGATGCCAATCGACTTAAAGAATGGGATTAAGAACTACAAGAAAGAGATGAATCTCCTGCATTCACAGGTTTTTTAACCACCCACTTATCGGCTTTAACAGAATCTTCATAGGGCGTTTTAATCAGTTCAGAAAACTCGTTTAAAAGGCTAAAATCACCCTGCTCTGCCTGCTGAATCGCCTGTTCAAGCATATAGTTTCTAAGGATAAATCGAGGGTTTATACGCTTCATTTTAGAGAGTCGATTTTGATCCTCAACCCCTTGATTTTGCAGACGATTCTTGTAGTTAGAAAACCATAGACTCCACGACTGACTTAATTCTGAATTTAATTCTGAATAAAAAACTTCCAAACAATTTTCAAGAGTTAGTTCCTCAATTGTGAGCTCAGAAAGCTTTCTGAAAAACAAGGTGAAATCTGCCTTTGACTCCTCTAATAGTTGAAAGAGTGATTCGATCATCTGCTCATCCTGTTCTTCTTCAGTATACAAGCCTAGTTTGAGCTTGTTGGTCTGAAGCATTCGCTTTTGGTATTCAATTTTAAAACGATTTAAAACCCCCTCAAAAGCCTTGGCATTTTCGTAAAGCGGATAGAGGGCATTGGCTAATTTAAATAGGTTCCACAATACTATATTTGGTTGATTCTCGTAGCGATAACGGCGCTGCTTTGCATCCGTAGTATTAGGAGTCCAACTAGGGTCGTATTCATCCAAGAATCCATAGGGCCCGTAGTCGATCGTTTCTCCAGTAATGGACATATTATCAGTATTGAGAACTCCGTGAACAAAACCGATGGATTGCCAAGCTACTAAGGTTGTCAAACTCTTCTGAACAACAGCTTCAAAGAACCCGATATAATCAGATGCATCCTTAATTGTCAAATCTGGATAATAGTGTTTAATGGTATAATCGACCAGTGTTTTTAAATTGCTTAGATCTTCTCTAGCTGTAAAAAGTTCAAAGGATCCAAAACGAATAAAATGAGGAGCTATTCTACAGACAATTGCACCCGGCTCTTCTTTTGGATTACCGTTATAGTGGCGATCTCTCAGTACTTGTTCTCCACTGAGTGCAAGTGAAAGCGCCCTGGTTGTAGGAACACCTAAAAAAGCCATGGCCTCCGACATCAAATACTCTCTAATGGAAGATCGAAGTACGGCATAACCATCCCCTGCCCTCGAATAAGGAGTTGGACCTAATCCCTTAAATTGAATAGTATAGGTTTGATCTACTCCTTTGATTTGGCCAAAAGTTATGGCTCTACCATCCCCTAATTGACCGGCCCAATGACCAAACTGATGTCCTCCATAAGCACAAGCATAGGGCTCCACATCAAAAATTGTTTGAGCAGTGATTAGAGCTCTAAATTCCTCAGACTCCAACTCCTCTTCACTTATTCCTAGGAGCTGAGCACAGTGATCTGAAAAGAGCACTAATTGCGCATCTTTAAAGCTTCTAGGAGTGACATAGGAATAAAAGGCATCGTAAACCTGCCTAGGCTTATTGGTTCGATCCGTATCAGCCTTGAGTTCTAAGAAGTGATGATTGAAATTAAAGTCCATGATTAATCACGATGCTTTAAACCTCCGATCATCTTCTTTGGATTGGTAAATTTGAATTTTAAATCTTTGAGTACATTGAGCGCCTCATCTATATAAATATCCTTGGCTAAGGATTCATGCCAGCGATTTCTCTTTTCTCTAAGTGTTTCGTCTTTCACAAACAGTTCATCTTCGTATTGCAGGGATTCAAATGTCAATTTAGAATCAAAATCATTGATGGATTCAAAATAGGCAGCCTTCCCATCTGCATCTTCTATCATCTTCTTATAAGACTCAAAAGAGAGTGAAGAGGAAGATCGATCTTGTTGATCTTTAATCCACTTGGCATTTTCTTCTATGAGTTTTAGGTAGTCGTTGTCTTTCATTCTCTTTTTAGAACGCTCGATGGTTTTTTCAAGATCCATATATCCAATCCAAGGTTCAAATTCAGCAGAGGCAATTTTATCCCATGGCATTGGATGCTCCTGTTCGCGTTCACCTATTTCCAAATAGGAATAGCGATCTGGAACAACGACATCAGAATTTACTCCTTTGAGTTGGGTAGAACCTCCGTTGACTCTGTAGTATTTTTGAGTAGTTATTTTAAGTGCTCCAAGAGATCCGTAATCTGAATTGCGAACCAAACGATCGAAGGGAATCATATTTTGAACGGTTCCCTTTCCAAAGGTACGCTCAGATCCAATAACTACTGCTCTTTTGTAATCTTGAAGTGCAGCTGCTAGAATTTCTGAGGCAGATGCTGAGAGTTCATTGACCAAAAGAACCAAGGGACCATCCCATTGAATCTTTGGATCCTCATCCTCAAAAACATCAATTTCATAATCGGAGTTCTTAACCTGAACAATCGGACCTTCTTTGATAAATAATCCTGCGATATCCACCACTGTTTGAAGTGAACCTCCTCCATTATTTCTAAGATCTAAAACTAATCCTTCAACTCCTTCACTCTTTAAGGCCTCTATTTCTTTGGCGATATCAGTCGCTGCATTTCTGGTATTGTAATCGGTAAAGTTTACATAGAATTTAGGCAGGTGAATCAACCCGTATCTCACTCCATCCTTTTCAACTTTAGCGGATTTGGCATAGGTCTCCTCTAATTCGATGGCATCTCTTGTAATGGTCACCACCTCTTTCTTTCCATTGACTCTTTTTACGTGTAAGTATACTTTTGTTCCTTTAGGTCCTTTGATAAGTTTAATCGCATCATCCAATCGCATTCCTACAATATTGACTGGTTCCTCCTGGTCTTCCTGTCCTACTTTTAAGATTTCATCTCCTACCTCCAAACTCTTATCTCTCCAGACTGGTCCTCCAGAAATCACCTCTACAATCTTAGTCTGATCACGGCGTTTGGATAATCGAGCTCCAATACCTTCGTACTTACCACTCATATCGATATCAAACTTTTCCTTGTCTTCAGGAGCAAAGTAAAAGGTATGAGGATCATAAGTTTCTACGATGGAGTTTAAATACTGAACAAACCAATCTTTTCGCTCTAAATCATCGAAGTAAAAAGCGTAGTTATCATCCAAGGTATTCATCAATTGTTCTCTGCTCTCTTGCTCTAGCTCGGCTTCAGATTTAAGTTCAGCTGAATCCTCTTCTTCTAATTCCTCTTGTTGTGCCTCCCATTTAGCGAAGTAATTTCCCAAGGCAGAATATTTGAGTTGTTTTCTCCAACGCTCTTTTAATTCTTTTTTAGAATCAACTGCCTCTATTAAATCGTAATCCACGACCACAGATTCCTCTACAGTAAAATCAAATGGGGTAGACAATACTTCTTTGTAGAGTTCTTGAGACTCTTTTAAACGAGTCATATAGCGATCGTAAACCAAATTAAAAAAGTCTAAATTGAGATTTTTCAATTCGTCGTCTATCTGATAGCGATACACTTCAAAATCCTTTAAATCACTTGCTAAAAAGACTCTTTTTAAAGGATCTAAATCACTGATAAAATCTTCATAGACCTTTTCTGAAAACTGATCATCGATTGTTTCAGGACTAAAATGCCACTTATCCAGCACAAAAGAAATCAACTCTAGCAAGAGTTTATCCTTGTCGTTGTTCTCAAAAGAATTACTTCTAAAAGAACAGGAGGCAAAAGCCGTTAAGAGCACTAAGAGCGCTAAAGTCAATTTATTTTTCATCGGTTGAGTTATTTTACGATTCTAAACTTGAGGCAAGATAGTAAAAATTGATAGCCGCTATTTGTAAAGATATGTTAATGTGATCCCTAAATTTGTCGTATTTTAGCTTAAAACACAGTATATGACTAGCAAACCACTCATTTTAGTGACTAATGATGATGGAATAACTGCACCAGGATTGAGAAGTTTAATTCGATTGATGAGTGCTTTAGGAGATGTGGTAGTGGTAGCTCCAGACAAACCCCAATCCGCAATGGGGCATGCAATAACTGTAAATAACACGCTCTACGTAGATCGCCACACTGCTCTAGAAGATGGTGCACTTGAAGAATACAGTACTTCTGGAACTCCATCAGATTGTGTAAAACTCGCCCTAAATGAAATCTTAGATCGTAGACCAGATCTTTGCGTAAGTGGAATTAATCACGGATCCAACTCAGCGATCAATGTAATTTATTCTGGAACCATGAGTGCTGCCATTGAAGCTGGTATCGAAGGAATCCCTGCTATTGGATTTTCGCTCTGCGACTTTAAGTGGGAGGCAGACTTTTCTGCTTTTGAACCCTTTGTCACTAAAATCACAAAGGAGGCACTCGAGAAGAAAATTCCACCAGGAGTCATTCTCAATGTCAATGCTCCCAACATCAAGGAGATTAAAGGAATTAAAATTTGCAGGCAAGCTAAATCTAACTGGCGTGAAAAATTTGACAAGAGAACCAATCCCATGGGCAAAGAGTACTATTGGCTCAGTGGAGAATTCGATCTTCAAGACAAGGGTGAAGACACCGATGAATGGGCTCTAGCGAATGGGTATATCTCCATTGTGCCAACTCAATTCGACCTCACCGCTCATCACAGCATTCAAACCATCAATAATTGGGATTTAAATGAGTGATCGAATTAAAAAAATACTAAGCGGTATAATTTTTGGGATTATTCTTAATATTCTAGGAATTATCGCCTATATGTTTGTCATGACTAATGAGGGTTTAAGCGAAGGACTCCGAATGGCCTATCGAACTGGATTTATTGGGAAAATTATTGGACTTGGTGCCTTACCTAATCTAATTCTATTTAGTTATTTTGTAAAACACAAGTATATCTATCAAGCCAGAGGTGTGGTTATTGCAACCATTATCGCTGCTTTAGTTACCTTATACCTACTGTAATTGATGAAGTATTTCATAATCACTGGAGAAGCATCAGGGGATCTACACGCCTCTAATTTGGTCTTAGAGCTTAAAAAATTAGACCCACAGATTCAGTGCTATGGTTTTGGAGGAGATCTGATGCGAGATGCAGGAGTTGAACTTTCTATGCACTACAGAGAACTTGCAGTGATGGGGTTTGTAGATGTGATTAAAAACATCTTTAGCATTACCAAAAAAATAGCCTTTTGCAAGAGTGAAATCAATCGCATACAACCCGATGCACTTATCTTTATAGACTTCTCAGGATTTAATCTAAGAATTGCTAAATGGGCCAAAAAATTCAATTACAAAACCCATTACTATATAGCTCCACAGGTGTGGGCTTCGAGAAGCAAGCGAGTTGAGAAAATCAAAGCGACAATTGACCATCTCTATTGCACCCTTCCATTTGAGGTTGAATTTTACAAAAAACACCAATACGAGGTAACGTTTGTGGGACATCCACTAATCGATGCCTTGGCTCTAAAACCCATAAAGGAGGTTGATGAATTTAAAAGAGCACATCAGTTGCCATTAGACAAAGAGCTCATAGCCTTGCTACCTGGTAGTAGAAAAGCAGAGGTGACAAAAATATTGAGCAGTATGCTCAGTGTTGTCGATCATTTTGAAAACTTTCATTTTGCAGTTGCTATGGCCCCTAGTCTCGAGAAGGAACTCTACGAGCAGCTCATCCAAAACCAAAATGTAAGTCTTGTCAACAACGACACTTACTCTCTGCTCAAGGCTTCTAAGGCTGCACTAGTAACCTCTGGAACCGCTACTTTGGAAACAGCCCTTTTAAAGGTTCCTCAAATTGTCTGCTACAAAACACAAGCTTTGACCTTTTGGATTGCTAAGAAGATTATCAAGCTTCCCTATATATCACTTGTGAATATCATTCTCAAAAAAGAGGTGGTTCCCGAATTGATACAATCAGATTTAACTTTAAAAAACCTCAAACAGCAGCTAGAACTTCTTCTGAGCGATCAAGTCTATGATCAACAACTCAAATCCTATGAAGAACTCGAACATCTTTTAGGTGAGGGTGGTGCTAGTCGAAGAGCTGCTACAGCAATCCTGAAAAATACCTAACTTGAAGTGCTATAGGTGCTATGGGCTATATCCATGGTACAATTCACTCAACATAGAACCTTAGAGATTTGCACTGCTGCACTGAGTATCGGAATCTTTTTAAACTATTATATAAAAGGTTCTAGTAAACTTCTTCTCCCTTTGCTCCTTCTGCTTTTAGTTGGCTTTTTGCTTTCTAAAACGAGACTGTTTTACGCGCTTTTTGGAGTCTTATCTTCTATAGTTACAGGGATGTATCTAATCGATCTTCGAATCCAAGCTTCGATGATTTCAAATACTGATTCTGGAATTGTACTTGTAGAACAAATGATGAGCAGCAATGAGTATTACAACTCCTATAGAGTCCAACTTATCAGTCAAAACAATCAAAAGCTTCTCTTAAAAACAAAGAGCTCAACTACTAAAAAATTTATTCCTGGAGCTCAATTGAGTTTTAAGGGAACAGTCAAAGCGCTGCATTACCCAACCCATCCAGGTGGGTTTGATTATTCGGACTACCTGCACAAACAGGGGATCTACTTCGAATTAGTCAATCCCACAATAATTACCCAATCTTCACAAAACACACTATTTAGAACTGCCTATATGCTTCAACAAAAATTGGTTGATAAACTAGAGCACAATTTTAAAGCAGCTAGAGAACAAACCACAGCCGCAGCTTTACTCATCGGGTATAGAGATTCAGGCTTTAAAAAACTTCAAGAGCAGTATTCAGATGTCGGCATCAGCCATCTTCTAGCGATCTCAGGCTTGCATGCTGCAGTAGTGTTTTCCTTATGGTATCTACTGCTGTGGCCACTGGGCTTTCTTCCCAAGGGAAAATTATTGCGATGGATTCTAGCAATTGTACTCCTATGGGGCTTTGCCTTAGTTAGTGGCTGGTCTCATTCGGTCATCAGAGCCTGTCTGCTTTTGAGCTTTTATGGGCTTTTTAAGCTCCTAAATCGAACCAATAATTCCTTTCACTTCTTGTTTTTAGCACTCTTAACCAACCTCCTCATCAATCCATTTAGTTTGTTTCAAGTAGGGTTTCAAATGAGCTATTTAGCGGTGTTTTTTATTTTGTGGCTGTATCCTTTGATGAGAGTAAAACTCTGTCACTCTCATCAATTTATCGACAAAATTTGTCAATTAGTCTGCCTAAGTCTCTCCGCTCAAATTGGAGTCCTCCCATTGATCCTCTATTATTTTGGGAGTTTTCCTATTCATTTTCTGTTAGCTAATACTATTGTCGTCCCGTTGATGGGAGTCTTGATCTATCTGGGAATGAGCAGTCTCTTTATAGTGGAATTGGCCCCAATTGTCGAACGAATTTTCTATTACATAAACGAATTTATTCTATTGATTTCTAGCGATCAAATGACAGTACACCTGAGCATTGATTGGACGGAGTTGCTTCTTTTATACGGCATCAGTATATGTTTAGTCCTAGGGGTCAACTTTAAGCATTTCCGTTTTTTAAATACCGCCCTCATCAGTATAATTATCTTACAACTCTATAGTTTTCAAAAGGTTAATCGAATCGAACAAAAGGAGTTGCTCCTCATCCTGCCAGGAGCACAACAAGCTCAACTCATTTACAAAAAGGGATCTCAGTTCCAACTCTACGGAGACTCGACTGCTTACAAGAGAAGGATACAGGAATTAAGCTCTTATTATGGGATTAAAAAAACGATCGTTTTTCCCTTTGCCAATGCCTATAAGATCCACGACTATTCAGTGGTTCACATCGCTGAAAATTCCATCTATCCCAAAAGGCAACATACGGATCTACTTCTTTTGAGTCAAAACCCAAAACTTCATTTAGAGCGACTGATCGACAGTCTACAGCCCTCAAAAATACTGATCGATAAAAATACTGCTCCGTGGAATAGAAGTCGGTGGAAGGCTACTGCAAAGGCAAAAAAAATCCCCCTAATCGATCTCAGATTAGAGGGAGTATATCTAATAGAATTCTAACTTAAGCTGTTTCAATCTTCATTTCTCCGTCTTCAGCTCCATGTGTTAGACGCTTGAGTGGCTTGAGTAAAATAATAACTAAAGCTCCTATGAGCGACCATACTACCGTTACACTTAAAAAGGTTTCAAATTCTCCAAGTGATTGTGAGTATTCTCCAATAAGTCCAGCTACTTTATTACCCAATCCTGTAGCTGCCCAATAAAGCCCCATAATAATAGAAGCGTATTTTAGAGGAGCGAGTTTGGTAATAAACGAAAGGGACACTGGGGAAGCACAAAGCTCACCAATAGTGTGGAATAAATAAGCTAAGATCAACCAGTACATTGCCGAAGATCCATTTGCCTCGAATTGAGCTGAGGCTGCTGCCATAAATCCAAAACCTAAGGCCATAATGATAAGCCCTACAGCAATTTTAAAGATGGATGAGGCTTCTTTCCCCTTCTTACGCCATCTGAGCCAAAAAGCTCCTACAGCAGTTGCAAGGGTGATGATAAAGAACGAATTTACAGATTGGAACACTGAAGCTGGGATTTCAAAGAGTCCAAAGAAGTTACGATCGGTCTTTTGAGAAGCGTAAAGATTCATCAATCCTCCTGCTTGTTCAAAAGCTGCCCAGAATAAAATAATCAAGAGAAAGGAAATCAAGAGAACTTTAACGCGATCCTTCTCAACCTTAGAGAG
>DAIRFL010000233.1:0-2736 GCA_036795105.1 Flavobacteriaceae bacterium
GTTATGGAGACTGCCTTAATCATGGAGTAAAAATACGAAGATTGGGCATAGGGATAAAAAAAAGGCTCCAAAAAGGAGCCTTCTCATTGAATTTAATTGTTATCAATGTCCGTATTTACCTGAATAACGTTTGTAAAGTTCGGTTTGATGGGTTTCTAATGACAGGGAACGACCGTCGATAAAAGCCTGTTCAATCTGATTAGTTCTCATATCTAATGCATCTCCAGCAGAGATAAATAGAGTAGCTGACTTCCCAACTTCTAAACTTCCGTAATTTTTGTCAATACCAACCATTTGAGCAGCCTTAAGGGTAATCATTCCAAGAGCTTCTTCTTTATCCATTCCCTGTCCAACTACCTGACCTGCAAAGAAAGGTAAGTTTCTGGTTTGGAAATTAGATTTGTCCATGGTGTGAATTCCCACCTTAATTCCTGCATCGCTAAGCAGTTTTGGCAATTTGTAATAGAAGTCGTAATCGGCATCCTCAGTAGGAGGGAGTTTATGGGTTGCAGCTACAGCAACACTGACGTTGTTTTCTTTTAAGAAATCAGTGATTTTGTATGCCATGGTACCACCGACAACAACTATTTTGTCAATTCCCAATCCTTTTGCAGTTTGAACACCATCGATGATCTCTTGCTGTGTATCTGCATTGATATAAAGGGATTGAGTTCCCTTAAACAATCCTGCTGTAGCTTCGAGAACTTGATTGCGCTCTGTGCTTTTCGCTTTGTTATAAGCTTTGGCTTGAGTTAGGAAATCTACAATTCGATCAACCTGCTTAGAATAGTTCTTATTGACTTTTAAACCAGGATCTTCACCGAGCCACCAGCGTCCTCTTGAAAAAGAACTTGGCCAGTTAAGATGAATAGCATCGTCTACTTTAACGGTAGCGTCTTCCCAATTCCATCCGTCGAGTTGCATCACCGATGAGGATCCAGAAATGATTCCTCCTTTTGGAGAAACTTGAGCGATTAAGATTCCATTAGGTCGCATACTTTCAACAACCTTAGATTCTGCGTTATAGGCGATCTGAGATCGTACATGTGGAATGAAATCTCCGAGTTCATCTTCGTCATCAGAGGCTCTTACCGCATTTACTTCAACGAGTCCAAGAGAAGTTTCCAAAGCGATAAATCCAGGGTATACATCCTTTCCAGAAGCATCGATAACAGTGCCCTTGGTCGCTGTACTAGCATCGCCAATAGCAGTGATGACACCCTTTTCAAAAACAATAGTCGCGTTGTTTATTAGTTCACCATTTCCAATGTGAGCCGTTGCACCGACAATACTTATGGGCTGTGACTGTTTGTCAGCAGGTGTTTGTTGTGCGTATAGTACTACAGCGAAAAGCGTGAGTACTAAGCTTGAAATTATTCTTGTCTTTTTCATAATCATCGTATTAAAGGGTCTCACAACTTAGGTATTTAGTTTCTTTAGTCTTCGGCTTTTGAGTTGGTTTACCCAAAAGTTTTTCGAGAAGCATCATTTGCATAAGTTCACTTTTTTGCTTGTTAATTTCTTCTCGTTTAGCGAGATCCTGTTCTAAATCAAAATAGACAGCACCTTCAATTAAGGTCTTCTCTGCTTTGGCGTAAACAGACATTGGATGATCGTTCCAAAGAACTAAATCCGCATCTTTACCTTCCTTGATAGATCCAACTCTGTGGTCTATGTGCAAGAGTTTTGCTGGATTGATGGTTACCATCTTCCAAGCTTCTTCTTCACTCATTCCACCGTATTTTACTGTCTTAGCAGCTTCTTGATTGAGTCTTCTGTTCATTTCTGCATCATCAGAATTGATCGCAACGGTAACTCCTTCGCGTTGCATTATAGCAGCGTTGTAAGGTATAGCGTCATTAACTTCGAATTTATACGCCCACCAGTCGCTAAAGGTCGATCCTCCAACTCCGTGCTCAGCCATCTTGTCAGCAACCTTATATCCTTCTAGAATATGGGTGAAGGTATTGACTCTAAATCCAAATTGTTCTGCTACCTTCATCAGCATATTGATTTCTGACTGTACATAGGAGTGACAAGAAATAAAACGCTCTCCATTGATAATTTGAGCTAATACTTCTAATTCTTCGTCGTAGCGAACTTCTTTTCCTGCTTTTTTAGCCTGGTCGTATTCTTTTGCTCTTTGAAAGTAATTCACAAAGAGTTGTTCCACTCCCATTCTGGATTGTGGGAATCTAGAATAGCTAGACCAGTTCGATTGTTTGACATTTTCACCTAAGGCGAACTTGATAAACTGAGGTGAATTTTCATAAATTAATTCATCTGCAGTGGCTCCCCATTTTGTTTTGATAATCGCTGAACGACCACCGATTGGGTTAGCAGATCCGTGAAGTAATTGAAGGGAGGTAACCCCACCAGCAAGAGAGCGATAGATTCCAGCGTGATTTGGATCAATAGCGTCTTCCATTTTTACTTCAGCAGTTGAATTATGTCCAGCTTCGTTGACTGAACTCAATGCAAGATGAGAGTGCTCATCGATAATTCCAGCAGTTAAGTGTTTTCCAGTAGCATCGATTATCGCAGCATTTCTAGCCTTGAGATCGGTTCCTATTTTTGCTATTTTTCCGTCTTTAACGAGCACATCAGTATGTTCTAAAACACCTGCAGCTTCACTAGTCCAAACCGTAGCATTTTTAAATAAAATGGTCTTTTGTTTAGGAGTACTGCTGTTTCCATAGGCCTTGTTTGGAAAGCTTACAGGCATCACCTTATGGG
>DAIRFL010000234.1:0-2723 GCA_036795105.1 Flavobacteriaceae bacterium
GAGTAGGATTGACTCCTGCTGGAGTGTTAGAATTTTCAAAGAGAGGTCATGAAGTTTATATTCAAACTGGAGCGGGAATTGGTTCTGGTTTTTCAGATGATGAGTATAAGGAATCAGGAGCTCAAATACTTCCTGGAATTAAAGAGGTTTACGACAAAGCTGAAATGATTGTAAAAGTCAAAGAGCCGATCGCTGAAGAATACGGTTTAGTAAAAGAAAATCAATTGCTCTTTACTTATTTTCACTTTGCATCTTCAAGAGATTTAACCCAGGCAATGGTAGAATCTAATGCGGTTTGTATTTCATATGAAACTGTCGAAAAAAAGAGAACACTTCCACTTCTTACTCCAATGTCTGAGGTAGCCGGAAGAATGGCAATTCAACAAGGAGCAAAATTTCTTGAACGACCAATGCAAGGAAAGGGTATTTTATTAGGAGGAGTTCCTGGAGTTGCCCCGGCAAATGTAATTGTATTAGGAGGAGGAGTCGTTGGGACACAGGCGGCAAAAATGGCTGCAGGATTAGGTGCTCAAGTAACGATTATGGATATCAACCTCGATCGATTGAGGCATTTAGCGGATATTATGCCAAAGAATGTTACCACTCTATACAGCAATGAATACAATATCAGAAAACTCTTACCTACAGCAGATTTAATTGTAGGAGCCGTATTGATACCAGGAGCTAAAGCGCCTAATTTGATCACTAGAGATATGCTTAAAGACTTAGAGAAGGGTACCGTATTAGTTGATGTAGCAGTGGATCAAGGAGGATGTATTGAAACATGTATACCAACCACTCATGAGAATCCAACATTTATCATTGAGGATGTAGTTCACTACTGTGTGGCTAATATGCCTGGAGCAGTTCCTTTTACTTCTACAACTGCGCTAACTAATGCAACACTTCCTTATGCTATTAAATTAGCTGAACAGGGATGGGAAAAAGCTTGTAATCAAGATGAATCACTTAGAAAAGGGCTCAATGTTATCAACGGAAAAATAGTTTATAAGGAAATCGCTGACACCTTTGAGATGCCTTATCATCCATTAGAATCATTGTAATTATTATCTTTAGGGATTAAGAACCCTAAATTAATTCCAAATGATTTACACCAAAAGATTCCTAATTGGTGCCCTATTGACTACTCTTGTATTTGGATGCAAGCCTGAGCCAAATCAAACATCTATTCCACTGCCGAGTCCTCGTCAATTGGATTGGCAGGATCTGGAATACTATGCCTTTATTCATTTTAGTATCAATACGTTTACAGATAAGGAATGGGGATACGGTGACGAGTCACCTAGTTTATTCAACCCTTCCCAATTAGACACCGATCAATGGGCACGAGTAATTAGTGAGGCTGGGATGAAAGGAGTAGTGATTACTGCGAAACATCACGATGGATTTTGTCTGTGGCCCAGTAAATACACAGAGCATTCTGTAAAGAATAGTCCTTGGAAAAATGGTCAGGGAGATTTGTTAAAGGAGCTCTCTGAATCTTGTAAAAAATACGGTTTAAAAATGGGAGTATACCTCTCTCCCTGGGACCGTAATCACGCTGATTACGGAACCGAAGCTTATATAGATTACTACAGAAATCAACTCAGAGAACTGCTTACAAACTACGGACCTATATTTGAGGTTTGGTTTGACGGGGCAAATGGAGGAGATGGCTATTATTCAGGTGCCAATGAAGAGAGAAAAATTGACAATAAGACCTATTACGATTGGCCCAACACTCATAAAATTGTTAGAGAATTACAACCCAATGCTGTTATGTTCTCCGATGCGGGTCCCGATATTAGATGGGTTGGTAATGAAAAAGGATACGCAAACCAAACCACTTGGTCAACTATTTATCGAGACAGTATCTATCCAGGAATGCCTGATTTTAATCGATTTTCTTCAGGTCAAGAAAAAGGGACTCATTTTATTCCTACAGAGACCGATGTATCTATTAGACCTGGGTGGTTCTATCACCCAGACGAGGATGATCAAGTAAAGACCCTGAATCACCTCTGGGATATTTATTGCAATTCTGTGGGCTTGAACAGTAATTTGCTTTTAAACCTACCGGTCGATCGACGTGGTTTGATACATGAAAACGATCTCAAAGCATTAATGGACTTAAGGGCCAAAATCGAAAGAGTTTTTAAAACAAACTTAGCTGAAAAGTCATCTTTACAAATAGAACACAAAAACCTACAAATGGATAGCTCAATTTTAACGGACGGATTAAGAGAGAGCTATATCGAACTCAACCAAAAAGAGAATAGAATCATTCTCAATTTAGAACAGTCTAGCTCGTCTAATTTATTGGTTGTTGAAGAAGCAATTCAAGAAGGACAGCGAATTAGATCCTTTCAAGTGGAGTTGCTAAAGGAGAATCAGTGGGAACCAATCTATGAAGGCACAACCATAGGGAATAAACGATTTGTGCGATTCCCAACTCAAGAAATCAAGGCTGTTGCAATCAGATTAACCGATTTTAACAGCGCAGCGATGATTTCAGAGATGGGGCTCTATCTAGATTCCGAGGCGAATTAAAGTTTCTTTAGTACAATGACTTGTGGATCTTCACTATAGGGGATCGAAGAGCTCATGATATGAACTCCATGGGGATCCATAGAGTAATCTAATTTTTTCCCCGATACTAAAAATTGAATATCTTTTTTATAAGAACCAGGAATAAAAATCGATTGATCCTTAGGGTGTTCTAA
>DAIRFL010000235.1:0-2696 GCA_036795105.1 Flavobacteriaceae bacterium
ACTTCATACTCGGGTTGTAGGTGTAATACAAAGCGGTGTTCTCCCAAAAAAGTTTCAATTAATTGATAGAACAAACTCATCAGTTCTTCAAATTCATAATCAGAAGAAAGAGCTGCTACAAAGGAGGTTTTTAGATCACTTAATTTCATACTAGAGATCTATAATCATATGGACCGGACAGGAGTGATGTCCCGTATCACCCATGGGACCATCAATATAGTTAAAACCTGTTTTACGGTAGAGAATTTGAGCTGCTTCCATCTGATGCATGGTCTCTAAATAACATTGTTCGAAGCCTAATTCTCTAGCAGTATCCAAACAAGTCTTCATCATCTTAGCTCCGAGTCCTCTACCTCGTGCCTGCTCTAAAAAATACATTTTTTGAAGTTCACATACCGGTCCAGAATAATTGTCCAATTGACAAACACCAGCACTTCCTATAATAACTCCATCTTCTTCTAAAACGTAATACACTCCTTTTTCCTTGTGTTGATAGGTCTCATACATCTGATCTAAATCCTTGTCTTCGTAGGCGGTACCAACCTTTGGAACCTTAAATTCTATCAGGATTTTTCGAATTAATTCTGCAACTGCTCTGTTGTCTTTAGCTTCTATTTCTCTAATTAGTACACTCAAGAAAATAATCGTTTAGAATAGTTTATTTTTGTGATGTGAATATACATGAAAAATACATGAATAGAGCAATTGAATTGGCTAAAAATGCGATTCGATCTGCTTATCCAAACCCAGCTGTGGGATGCGTAATCGTTCATCAAAACAAGATTATAGGAGAAGGGTTTACCAGCCCCTATACCGGTGCCCACGCTGAAGTCAATGCTATTAACAGTGTAAAGGACCCCTCTCTTCTCTCAGAAGCTGAATTATATGTAAGCCTGGAGCCCTGTGCTCATTTTGGAAAGACTCCTCCTTGTGCCAATTTAATTTTAAGTCATCAAATCCCTAGAGTTTTTGTTGGGATTAAAGACCCCAATCCTCAAGTTGCAGGAAAGGGAATTGAGCTCTTAAAACAACATCAAACAGAAGTAACACTCGGAGTCTTAGAAGATCAATGTAGGATACACCACAAACGCTTTCTGTGTTTTCAACAAAACAAAAGACCTTATATAACCTTAAAATGGGCAGAAACAGCCGATGGGTTCATCGCTCCAACTGCTGAGATGCGCTCTGCATCCCCAGAACCCTATTGGATAAGCTCCAAAGCTTCTAGAGCTCGAGTACATTATTGGAGGTCTAAAGAACACGCTATTCTAATCGGTGCAACTACTTTAAGGGAAGACAACCCTAGTCTCAATGTACGACTGGTTGAAGGTTTGGATCCAATTCCAATTATTATTGATCCTAAACTGAGTATCAAGCGTACTCACAAGCTCTATTCAAATCCAAATCTAATCCTTGTCGTAGATCAGTCGACGAGCTACAGCACAAAAGATCATCCATTTAAAATTATTGAGATCGACTTTTCTAATGCAGTGATTGAACAACTACTGGATCATTTATTCAAATTACAAATCCTCAGTGTTTTTGTAGAAGGAGGTGCTTTTACCATTAATGAATTCATAAAATCTGGTTTTTGGGATCAAGCAAAACAAATAAAATCTGAACAGCAATTTAAGGAGGGGATTAAAGCTCCGAGAATTGAGCTAGACCCCGTTCGAATTAAAAAACTAGATTCCGATCGTATTTACCACTATCAAAATCCCCTTAATGGATAGTTATAGAACCATTTCAAAAGCTGTTGAAGCTGTTTTATACAAGGACCGCAAGAGCAAGTTCTACGCCTACGCCTATCCCTTGAGTAGCGAGGAACAAGTAAAACCTATCGTCGAACGTCTTAGAAAAGAATACCCTGCTGCAAATCACGTCTGTTATGCATGGCAATTAGGAGTAGAAAAGCCTCACTACAGAGCAAATGATGATGGAGAACCTAATAATTCAGCTGGACAACCCATCTATGGACAGATCCAGGCATTCGACCTCACCAATGTCGGAATTTTTGTGGTCCGAATTTTCGGTGGAACAAAACTAGGGGTCGGTGGATTGATAACTGCCTACAAAACTGCCGCTCAATTAGCATTAGAAGAGGCAAAAATCATTCGAAAAGAACTCGTGAAGTCTGTGGAACTTCATTTTGATTATAAATATTTGAGCTTTGTAATGAATGTTATCAAAAAATACGACCTCAAAATTTTGAGTCAAGAGTCTTCTTTAAATTGTAATTACACTATTGAAGTTCCTTTAAAAATTTTTGATAATTTCACAAATCAACTTGAGCAACACCATCAAATTGAAGTGAAAAAATTAAATTGATTCTAGGGAATCTAAAATCACATCTGGACACTTCATCGGCTTATTCGTTTCCATGTTCACAAACACTAATGTAGTTGATGCAGTTGCAGCTAATTGATTATCAGAATTATAGATTTCATAATTGAAAATCATCTTCGCTGTAGGAGTCGTTGGAACCCAACATTCTACTCTTATTTCTTCTTCGAAATACAATGGAAGTTTATAGTTAATATCGAGTGAAACAACAGGTAATTTTACTCCCTGCTGTTCCATCTTAGCGTAGGAGAAGCCCAATTGTTTAAGCCAGTCTAGTCTAGCTATTTCGAGATATAAGGCATGGTTAGCATGGTGAACAATACCCATTTGATCCGTTTCTCCATATCGGACAA
>DAIRFL010000023.1:0-15496 GCA_036795105.1 Flavobacteriaceae bacterium
ATCAACACCTTGGTTGATGTCTTGTGATTGTTCGTGAATCAGAGAAATAACTCCACAAGAGTCTCCACTAAACTGATATTCCCCTTTGGTATATCCAATGGAATTAATGGCTTCTCTAGCAATGCGTTGTACATCTAAATAGGTTTCACTCTTCACTTCTCCAGCCAAAACCACTTGTCCAGTAGTCACTAGAGTTTCACAAGCAACTTTTGATTCGGGATCAAAGGCTAAAAAATAGTCTAATAATGCATCACTAATTTGATCAGCCACCTTGTCTGGGTGTCCTTCGCTTACAGATTCTGAGGTAAATAAATACGCCATCCTTTTATTGTTTTATAGGTAGGAAGGATTGGCTAGGTAGAATGTCATGATAGGGTATCGCGACAACTGCTTTAGCAATTTTTTTTGTAGAAATCTACAAGAGGTTGCAATCAGTCAAATCCTTCCTCTTTTAATTTAGACTGCAAATATACGCAAACAACTAGATAAAAAAAACTTCCCTTAGAAAAATCTAAGAGAAGCTTATCTTATAGTATTTAGTTCTTACAATTCGTATTTGAGCTGAAACACCACATATCTAGGTTGAACTACATAAGAAGAAGTAGAACTAAACAAATCGTTAAAACTATCTTGGTTGAGCGCTCTTGTATCTAATAAATTAGTTCCTACTAATGAATACTCCCAATGTGACCCCTCTTTTTGATAAGAGAGATTTGCTGCTAAAAACTCGTATTGATTGGATGTAGTCCCTGCCTCATTGCGGTAATTGTAATAGTCGTAATCTGCAGTAAATATGAAGTTTTTCAAAAACTGTGCATCGAACTTAACAAAAGGACTATCGGTAAAGAACTTACTATTCAATCCGCCATTATCGTATTTATTCTTTGAATAAGAATAGCCTAATTCAATATTTGGAGCCTCGTAAAATTGAGTTCTTAAAGAGGCTCTATAGGATTGAGTAAAAGAAGTGGATACTCGAGCCTGTTCATTGATGATATTGTTAAAGGTATTGCTGCCCATACGAACCATTGAACTAAACTTAATCTTTCCAAAGCTACGCTGATAGTTAACGGATCCGTTAACCATTTCATCTGCTAGATTGGAATTGTATACGGAATTGACTTGATTAATCCCACTGATCTGTGTTTGATTCTTAAAGGCACTGAGCTGCTTATTATAGCTCAAATTCGCGAATATGTTCTGAAAATTAAACATATTGAAACTAAAAAAATTCAATGAAGCAGAGTGATACAAAGCCGACTCTAAATTTCTATTACCACTAAACATTCGGTTGTAATTAGAAAACACATAGCCCTTAGAAATATTATCGATATCAGTAAATGATCGATTGATTCGATAATTAAAACGAAGACTCTCTGATTTCTTGAGATCAAAATTGACAAATACATCTGGTACTAAGTTCATCTGTGTAGTTTCTACAACAGTTGACAACTGATCGTCCACCATCTTGTATTGATGTGCTAAGACTCCCGGATTAAGAGTTAGTTTACCGAGTTTAAGTTTGTAATACAAGCCTAAATAAGAATCAGAAAAATTGTAATTCACATCATTTTTCAAACTTGTATCTGAAAAATTAGAAGTTGTTCCTCCATCTAGAATCTGAAATATGGAAGAGTTAAAGGATTGTTTTGATTGAAGGGTTCCCACATTGAATTTTAAATTCGATTGATCCCCTGTAATTAGATAATAATCTACATTCGCATCAAAACGATCAGTCTTCACCAATTTTTCCTGATTGATATTATATCTGGAAGCATCGCTTAAAGGCAATATTCCTACAAATGGTCTTTGCTCCTTAATCGCTTGGTAAAATGGATCTTCACTTTGGTGCAAATACTTTGCCTGAACAGCTAAAATATTTTTTTCATCAATAGTGTAATACAAATTAGTGTTCTGAGTAACTGAAACTGGTTTTTGAGATTTGACTTCCTCAATATTATCAACAAGAGAGGAAACAGAAAGAACAGTACGATCTTCATCTTGAGCAGAGCTTTTATATAACATATCGTAATCCCACTGTAAATCCACATTTGGCTTATAAGTGAAATTGAACTTTGCTAATCCCAAGGTGGATTTTTGATCAATAGCAGTGGTACTTACTTCTGTCTCATTAGTCGCAATAAAAGTTCTCGAAGTATTGGTTTCTAAAAGTGTTCCCGTATACGAGTAAATTGCAAAACCACCCATTGTAAAGGCATCACTTGGATTATAGGAGAAGTTAAATGCCCCAAACTTAGTGTCAATAGATTTTGCTCGATTGTTTTGCATAAGAGAGATCCCCAAACCGCCAGAGGACACATTGAAGTTTGTTCCAGTGTTGGCAGAACGCATCCCCATTCCTCCTGTAAAATTGAAGTAATCTCTAGGTGTAAAAGGAAGCGATCCAATATTGTTAACGTCTGTTATGAGATTAACAGATATTTTCTTTGAATAATAAAACACCTTAGGGTGTACTAAAAATCTATCATCAAGTCCTTTTCCTGCAGTGAGTTCACCAAACCAAAAATGATCCTCACCTTCCTTGAGTTTTATATTAAGTGCTACATTATCTTGATTGTTGGTCACCCCGCTGAGTTGATTGACATCGGAGTAATTTCTGAGTACTTCGATCTTATCCAAAGCCTTTGCAGGAATATTTTTAGAACCCATCTTGGTATCCCCATCAAAAAATTCTTGACCTTCCACCATTAACTTTGATACCCTCTTACCTTCTACTTCTACTTCGCCCTCATCGTTAATCTCAACTCCAGGAAGCTTTTTAAGAACATCTTCTAATTTCTTTTCAGAGCCCGTTGTAAAAGAATCTGAATTGTAAACAATAGTATCTCCTTTGATTTGTACAGGCATTTCATAGGTAATTTCAACCTCATCCAAAGATTCTGATTGTGGCTCGAGTACAAGGTCATAATTCATATCGAGTTCATCGGTAGAAATAGAAACCTCTTTAGTTGCAAATCCGATATAACTGATTTTAAGACTGTAATTAGAATTTGCTTTAACTTCAATACGATATCGACCATCGGGATTGGTAATCCCAAAACCGTCTAGTTCATTTGTAATGAGGTTAATTGCAACTACATTGGCCATATCAAGACCTGTTCCTTCAGCATCTTTAACGATCCCACTCAAAGTAACTTTTTGAGCATATCCAATTGCTACCACAAGCAAACAGCTTATCAGTAGTATTATTTTTTTTTGATTCACCTAAATCAGTTTCTAATTATAATTCTATGACCATCGCCACCTCCTCTATTTCCGGCTCTAAAGCGCTCCTGCATCTCTTTCATCTTCTTTTGAATAATCTCATCAAATTCAGCCTGAGCCACTTTTTTTCCTTTGGATGGCTCCTCAATGTCTTCTAAATCTTTTCCGTTGAGGACTATTTTTGAACACAATAAAGTAGTGCGATCGTCTTGAATCTCAAGAATCAATCCTGGTAATCCCCAATAGTGTGCAGGTCCCTGACCAATAGGAATTTCCATGGTATACCAAGCAGTAATTTCAATTTCCTTCGGAGCTTCCATTCGATCGAATAGGGATTGAGACTTTACTTTAGTCGAATCTGCTTTTACAGTTTCTCCTTTTTCATCCTCTGCTTTCTTTTCTGCTCTAGGAGGTGGACCAAAACGCATGCGATTTGCACTTGGCTTTCTTATTGCAGTTGCCTTATAACAGGTATAGTTCCCAATTTTTTTTGTTTCACCACTGAGTTTCCAATTGAGCTTCTTTAGAGAGTCTTGTACTAAAAACACCTTTCCAAAAGTTTCTGTGCGGTTTGAATAACGTTGATCTTTGATGTTCTTATAGTAAACATCATCTCCTCCTCCTCCCATCATTGAAAATCGAAATCCTCCACTTTGACCAGGTTGATCCAACTTCATTTCTTCTTTATAAGTGGATGCCGTTCGATCAAAGTTTAAAATAAAAGTCTTTTCGAAAGCACTTTTCATTCGTTCTTCAATCATTTTTTTTCTAGCTGGAGAAATATCCCTTCCTTCTAATTTAAGATCCATTGAAGTTTTAGATTCATAGGTAGCTTGTCCATTGAAGGACTGTGCATTGATAGCAATGCTAGAAGCAAGAGCTATAAATAGTGAAACAATAGTTTTCATAGTAGTTATTTTGATTAATAAGACTAAATATATTAGAAATAGTTTAATCAAAAATACATAGATTTATTCAATAGCTTCTTTTTGATACTTTAAGAGTTTGCCCTATATTGTATAACCTTTACAAAGGATACCAAAAATAACCAAACAACACATTTCTATGCATATAGCAATAGCTGGAAACATTGGATCTGGAAAAACTACTCTCACAAATTTGCTCGCTAAGCAATTTAGATGGGAACCTCATTTTGAAGAAGTAGATGACAATCCATATTTAGATGATTTTTACAACCAGATGGAACGCTGGAGTTTTAATCTTCAAATTTTCTTTTTAAAGAGTAGGTATCAACAGATCCTTGAAATCAGAAAGAAAGACAAAAACGTAATACAGGATCGCACCATCTACGAGGATGCTTTTATTTTCGCACCCAACCTCCATGCGATGGGGCTTATGACCAATAGAGATTTTAAAAATTACACCGAACTCTTCGAACTCATGGAGAGTCTTATCGATCCACCTGATTTATTAATCTACCTCAGAAGCTCTATTCCCAACCTTGTAAATCAAATTCAAACAAGGGGTAGAGATTATGAGAACAGTATCTCTATCGATTATTTAAGCAGGCTTAACGAACGTTACGAGGCTTGGTCTCAAAGCTATGAGAAAGGAAAACTATTAGTTATTGATGTAGATGATTTAGACTTTGTAAACAATCCAGAACACTTAGGAGAAGTCATTAACAAAATCACCGCTGAAATCAACGGATTGTTTTAGAGTGAAACGATAAAACAAATAGAGGAAGATTGTTCTGAATGAAATGAAGAAAAATACCTTTAAATTATTCTAACTTGTTAGAAAAATACATTAGATTGTTTTAGAGCCGAGCGATAGAAAAACACCTTTAGGATTGTTTTAGAACATCATAGAAAAACAAAAAGCCCACTTCTCAGTGGGCTTTGTTATTTATAAGACTAAGTTTAAACTTAGTTCTTTTTCTTTTCAACACGAACCTCAATGATTTCACCATCTGCAGCAGACTCAGCTTCAACTTCTTTTAGTTGTGCTTGAATCTCAGCCTCAGTTCCTTTGACTTTATAAGTTTTTGTTTGAGCTTCACCGTCTTTAGTTGTTTGAACAGTGATTGTAGCCTCAGCAAGTTCATCAGAAGTAGAAGTAGCATTTACGCTTACTTCAACTGTCTTATGAGCCTGGTGAGCCTCAGCTGCATGACCATTACCTAAGATTGGAGCAATTACCAATCCTACAAGACAAGTCAATTTAATCAAGATATTCATTGAAGGACCAGAAGTATCTTTAAATGGATCTCCTACAGTATCTCCAGTTACAGCTGCCTTGTGAGCATCAGAACCTTTGTAAGTCATTTCTCCGTTGATTTCAACACCAGCTTCAAAAGACTTCTTAGCGTTATCCCATGCACCTCCAGCATTGTTCTGGAAGATTGCCCACATTACACCAGAAACAGATACTCCAGCCATATAACCTCCTAAAGGCTCAGCTCCGAATACCAATCCAATAATAATTGGAGTGATGATAGTGATTAAACCAGGTAAGATCATTTCTTTAAGAGCCGCTTGAGTTGAAATATCAACACATTTAGCATATTCAGGAGTTCCCTTTCCTTCCATAATTCCAGGGATTTCTCTAAACTGACGTCTTACTTCTTGTACCATTTCCATAGCTGCTTTACCAACAGATTCCATTGCAAGTGCAGAGAATACTACTGGAATCATTCCTCCTACGAATAACATCGCGAGTACATCAGCTTTAAAGATGTTGATACCATCAATTCCAGTGAAGGTTACATAAGCAGCAAAAAGAGCTAATGCAGTAAGTGCAGCAGAAGCAATTGCAAATCCTTTACCTACAGCAGCAGTTGTGTTCCCTACTGAGTCTAAGATATCAGTACGCTCACGTACTTCAGGATCTAATTCACTCATCTCAGCAACACCACCAGCGTTATCAGCAATAGGACCGAATGCATCGATCGCTAATTGCATCGCTGTTGTAGCCATCATTGCAGAAGCTGCAAGTGCAACTCCGTAGAATCCTGCTAAAGCATATGAACCGTAAATAGCAGCAGCAAATAAAATTACTGAAGCAAAAGTAGATTTCATACCTACAGAAAGACCAGCAATGATATTGGTAGCTGCACCAGTAGATGAATTCTTAACGATATCCATTACAGGTTTCTTTCCTAATGAAGTATAGTAAGCAGTTACTGCAGAGATTAACGCTCCAACAGCTAGACCAATAAGAGCAGCGTAAAATACGTGTCTTGATGGAATATCTTTTAATCCTTCTCCAAAGAAGTTCATTTGTAAGGTTTCAGGAAGCATCCAGTCGATTAAGAACCAACTCGCTATAACAGTAAGAGCGATAGCAGCCCAGTTTCCAGTATCCAATGCCTTTTGAACTTGAGGTTCTTTGGCGTCGTTTGAATTAATTTTAACAAGGAAGGTTCCAATGATCGATGCGATAATACCTACACCAGCAATAACAATAGGAAGTAAGATTGGTCCCATATTGTTAAAAGCATCAGTAAAGCTCTCTACTGAAGACATATCTTTGATCAAGTAATTTCCAAGTACCATAGAAGCTAATACGGTCGCAACATAAGAACCAAAAAGGTCAGCTCCCATCCCTGCAACATCTCCTACGTTATCTCCTACGTTATCAGCAATAGTCGCTGGGTTACGAGGATCATCCTCTGGAATACCAGCTTCTACCTTACCAACAAGGTCAGCTCCAACATCAGCAGCTTTAGTATAAATACCACCACCAACACGAGCAAACAATGCGATAGATTCAGCTCCTAATGAGAAACCAGCTAAAGTTTCTAATACAAGAGTCATATTGTCGTAAAATGAACCAGCCTCTCCCATAAAGATTCCTAAGAAAATAAAGAAGAGTAAACTAAGACCGAGTACTGCGAGTGAAGCAACACCTAATCCCATTACTGTTCCACCTCCAAAAGAGACTTTAAGTGCTTGAGGCAATGATGTTTTAGCAGCTTCAGCAGTTCTAGCATTTGATTCAGTAGCAATACGCATACCGATATTTCCAGCAAGAGCTGATGAAAATGCTCCGAAAATAAATGCTGGGATAATCATCCAAGACGTAGTATCTACAATCATAGAGATTCCAAATAATGCAGCAGAAGCGATAATTACAAAGATGAATAATAAACGGTATTCAGCTTTTAAGAAAGCGAGTGCTCCCTCTTTAATCGCAGTTGAAATTTCCTGCATTTTTTCATTTCCAGATGCTTGTTTTTTAACCCAAAACATCTTTGTTAACATGAATAATAAACCGATAACAGCAAAGGCTATTGGTATAAAAATTACGTTTGATTCCATTTTATATATTTAGTTTAAAGTGGCGCAAAAGTAATGATTTCAAATCGAAACTAAAACTAATTTTTGCAATAAAAAGCAAGAATTCACTGCAATTCAAATTGTTATCTAAAATCCCGTTAAAAAAAAAGAGCTGGAATAACCAGCTCTTAACTTATATTGTGTGATACAACTTATTTGTACATCACCTTTTTAACTGCTTTGATAACATCTTCAGCTGCAGGGAGCCATTCTTTGAAAAGGGCTGCTGAATAAGGTGCTGGAGTATCGGCAGTATTAATTTTAATAACAGGAGCATCTAAATAATCAAATGCCTTATCTTGAACCTGATAGGTTATTTCTGAAGCGACATTTGCAAATGGCCATGCCTCTTCTAAAATCACAAGTCTATTGGTTTTTTTAACAGATTCTAAGATACAGTCTAAATCCATTGGACGAACTGTTCTTAGATCGATTACTTCAACTGAAATTCCTTCTTTTTCTAGGGCGTCAGCAGCTTTGTGTGCCTCCTTGATAATTTTACCAAATGACACAACCGTTACATCCGTTCCAGTTCTTACCACATCTGCTACTCCTAAAGGAATAGTGTATTCTCCTTCTGGAACTTCACCCTTGTCACCATACATTTGCTCCGATTCCATAAAGATTACTGGATCTGGATCCTGAATAGATGCCTTGAGTAATCCTTTAGCATCTCTTGGATTTGATGGAACCACTACTTTGAGTCCTGGAGTGTTGGCAAACCAATTTTCAAAAGCCTGAGAGTGAGTCGCTGCCAATTGACCTGCAGAAGCAGTAGGACCTCTAAATACAATTGGACAATTGAGTTGTCCACCTGACATTTGACGAATCTTAGCAGCATTGTTAATGATTTGATCAATCCCTACTAATGCGAAATTAAAAGTCATGAATTCAACAATAGGTTTGTTACCATTCATCGCTGATCCAACAGCAATACCGGCAAAACCTAATTCTGAAATAGGAGTATCCAAAACACGGTCTGGACCAAATTCATCTAGCATTCCTTTAGATGCTTTATAGGCTCCATTGTATTCTGCTACTTCCTCACCTAATAGGTAAACAGTAGGGTCTTTTCTCATTTCTTCAGACATAGCTTCAGCTATAGCCTCTCTAAATTGTAGTGTTTTCATCTATGTGGACTCCTTGATTAAAGTGGGGACAAAAATAGTGAATTAATAAAACATTTACGAACTAATTTTATCTAAAATATTTTCTTATGCATGCATAATAAATTGATTTTAATTATGTATCTTTGATAGTAAACAATACAAACAACTTTTTAACCTTATTGAGATGAAAATACTCGTATGTATAAGTAATGTCCCCGACACTACATCTAAGATAAATTTTAAAGACAACAACACTCAGTTTGATACTGCTTCGGTTCAATTTGTAATCAACCCAAACGACGAATTTGGGCTTACAAGAGCTATGTGGTTTAAAGAAAAGAATGGAGCAAGTGTCGATGTGATTTCTGTTGGAGATCAGTCGGTTGAAGCATCCCTAAGAAAAGCCTTAGCAATTGGAGCTGATGCTGCCTATAGAATCGATACGGTTCCTGCCGACGGTTTTAGTGTGGCAAGTGAACTAGCTGCAGCTATCGGGGATAAAAATTACGATCTGATTATCGCCGGAAGAGAATCCATCGATTATAACGGTGGTATGGTGCCTGGAATTCTAGCGCATCTCTTAGGATATGAATTCATCAATAAGTGTATCGGACTTGAAGTTGATGGATCTACTGTAAAAGCAGAACGAGAAATAGAAGGTGGAAAAGAATTGCTTTCGACGAGCTTACCCTTAGTTATTGGAGGTCAAAAAGGACTAGTTGAAGAAAAGGATTTAAAAATTCCTAATATGAGAGGGATTATGACTGCTCGATCAAAGCCTTTAGAAGTAATTACTCCTCAAGGAGCTGCTGCATTGACTGAGGATGTTTCCTTCGACAAACCAGCTGAAAAATCCGACATCACTATGATCCCTGCAGATCAATTAGACCAACTCATCAATCATTTACACAACGACGCTAAAGTCATTTAAGAATAAAATTATGTCAGTACTTGCATTTATAGAATCCACTAACGGAAGTTTTAAAAAAAGTGATATAGAGGTTGCTTCTTATGCAGCAGCATTAGCTTCAGCTTCAAACACCCAAGCCATTGCAATTGTTTTTAATGCAGATGATTGTAGTGAATTAGGGGCTTGCGGTATTTCAAAAGCATTAAAGGTTACTACTGCTAATTTCAATGCATCGTCTTATGCTAAGACTATTGAAGAAGCAGCAAAACAAGAATCGGCAAATCTATTGGTTTGCTCTTCAAGTTCAAACTCAAAATACATTGCCCCCTTAGTTGCTGCGTCTTTGAAGGCAGCTTATGTTCCTAATGTTATTGCATTGCCTGAAGCTGGAACCTATTCTCGAAATGTCTTTAGCAATAAGGGAATCGCTCATACTAAAGTCAAGAGCGAAGTATCGATTATAGGAATCGCTCCTAACACCTATGGAGTTCACCAGAATTCAGTATCGATCGATCAATCAGATTTTAGTGCTTCATCCGCCGATTCTAAGACTGAAAGCACTTCCAAAGAAACAGCTTCAGATAAAATTAGTATTGCAGATGCAGATATTGTGGTATCTGCTGGAAGAGGGCTTAAAGGTCCAGAAAATTGGGGAATGATCGAAGAACTCGCTCAGGTTTTAGGAGCTGCTACAGCTTGTTCAAAACCCGTTTCCGATATGGGATGGAGACCTCATTCTGAACACGTTGGTCAAACCGGAAAACCAGTGTCGTGTAATCTCTATATCGCCATTGGAATTTCAGGAGCGATTCAGCATCTTGCAGGAGTGAGCTCCTCCAAGACTAAGGTGGTAATTAATACCGATCCAGAAGCACCATTCTTTAAAGCAGCTGATTACGGTATTGTTGGCGATGCCTTTGAAGTAGTTCCTCAATTGATTGAAAAATTAAAGGCTTTTAAAAGCGAAAACAGCTGATATTTTTCTATCTTGCCTTTGCTGAAAAGGAACCGCTGAAATGAATCTAGTGCCCTTAAAAATAAAAGGAATTTCCTATAGCCAAACACAAAATGGGGCCTATGCGCTTATATTGACTGAAATCGACGGCGAACGCAAACTCCCTATCGTAATTGGTGCTTTTGAGGCTCAATCAATTGCCATTGCTTTGGAAAAGGACATCAAACCTCCAAGGCCATTGACTCACGATTTATTTAAGTCCTTTGCAAAGCGCTTTGATATTCAATTAAAAAAAGTAATAATTCACAAATTAGTTGACGGTGTTTTCTACGCGAGTATTGTGTGTCATAAAGACGGGCAAGAAGAAGTCCTCGATGCGAGAACTTCGGATGCGATAGCATTGGCTTTGAGGTTTGACACCTCTATTTTTACCTATGAAAGTATCTTGGATCAAGCGGGTATCATTCTCGATGTCAAAGAGACTGAGCCAAAAAAGATTAAGTCATATAAACAACCACAGCAATTACCTCAAGATACTAAAGCAGATCCCACTTTGAGTAAGCTCTCACTTGAGAAACTCAAAGAAGCACTCGAACAAGCTGTCCAAATGGAAGATTATGAATACGCAGCTGCTATAAGGGATGAAATATCCAAACGAAATTAACCATGATTCTTATTCAAAACCAACTGATTCCTTCAGAATCTTTTAGCAGTATCAGCCTCTTAAAGGGAGTCGTTGGTATGCTCGTTATAGTAGGTATCGCCTATTTGTTTTCTTCCAACCGCAAAGCAATTGTATGGAAAACCGTAGGAATTGGATTAGGCTTACAATTAGTATTAGCAATAGGAGTTTTAAAAATCTCATGGGTACAAAGCTTTTTTAACGCGATAGGAAGTCTATTTGTAGCTGTTTTGGATTTTACCATTGTCGGCTCTAAATTTCTTCTGGGAAATTTGCTAGACGCTTCTGATCCTTCAATAGGCTATATATTTGCTTTTCAGATACTTCCGACCATTATTTTCTTTTCAGCACTGACCTCTGTATTGTTTTATTTGGGGATTATTCAAAAAGTTGTAAAAGGATTGGCGTGGTTACTCACCAAGTCCTTTGGAATCTCAGGTCCAGAAAGTTTATCGGTAGCCGGTAATATTTTCTTAGGTCAAACTGAGGCTCCACTGATGATTAAAGCCTATTTAGAGAAGATGAATAAGTCAGAAATTCTTCTCGTAATGATCGGTGGGATGGCTACCGTAGCTGGAGGGGTGCTTGCTGCTTATATTGGATTTTTAGGTGGAGAAGACCCAGAGACTCGACTCATGTTTGCAAGACATCTAATCGCAGCTTCAGTAATGGCTGCTCCCGGGGCGATTGTAGTGTCTAAAATACTCCGTCCTCAAACCGAAGAAATAAGCCAGGACTTAAGTGTTTCTCAACAAAAAATAGGATCTAATTTATTAGATGCTATCTCAAATGGTACCACTGAAGGTTTAAAATTAGCGCTAAATGTTGGAGCGATGCTCTTAGTCTTTGTTGCATTTATCGCTATGATTAATGGACTCTTAGGATGGGTTGGTGACATTACCAATACCAATGAAATCATAGCGACTAATAGTGCTTTTGAAGGCCTTTCTCTCGAAGCGATAATGGGGACCGTCTTTTCTCCACTGATGTGGCTGATCGGAGTAGCAAAAGAAGATATTGGATTGATGGGACAACTCTTAGGTATAAAATTGGCTTCAAGTGAATTCGTAGCCTATACCCAGCTTGCCACTTTAAAAGAAGCAGCATCATCGATCCACTTTAGCTACAATAAATCCGTCATAATGGCTACTTATATGCTTTGTGGTTTTGCCAATTTTGCTTCCATTGGAATTCAAATTGGTGGAATTGGATCCCTTGCACCGAATCAGCGTAAAACACTTTCTAAATTTGGGATGAAAGCAGTATTAGGTGGTACGCTTGCTTCCTTGTTATCGGCTACGATTGCTGGAATGATCCTCGGTTAATAACAGTTGATAAATTGTTCGTAATTGGACTTGCAATTCCCAAGCTCAAAACATATGAATTCATAAATTTACGCTTATGAAGCAATATCACGACTTACTCAAACACGTTCTCGAAAAGGGAGTTGAAAAAGGAGATCGAACAGGAACGGGAACCAAAAGTGTTTTTGGATACCAAATGCGATTTGACCTCTCAGAAGGATTTCCAATGGTTACTACTAAAAAACTTCATTTAAAATCCATTATATACGAATTACTCTGGTTTATAGCAGGAGACACCAATATTGAATACCTTCAAGAAAACGGAGTTAGAATATGGAATGAATGGGCTGATGAAAATGGTGATTTAGGTCCAGTTTACGGAGCCCAATGGAGAAACTGGAACGGAGATGGAATTGACCAGATCAACAATCTCATCGAAAGCTTAAAAAACAATCCCAACAGCAGAAGACACTTAGTCTCTGCATGGAATCCATCGGTAATGCCCGATACTTCAGTTTCATTTTCTGACAATGTAGCCAATGGTAAAGCGGCACTACCTCCTTGTCACGCATTTTTCCAATTTTATGTTGCAGATGGCAAACTTTCCTGTCAACTCTATCAACGATCTGCTGACATCTTCTTAGGAGTGCCATTTAATATTGCTTCCTATGCCCTATTCACAATGATGGTCGCTCAGGTTTGTGGTTATGAGTACGGTGAATTTATTCACAGTTTTGGAGACGCACACATCTACAACAATCATATGGAGCAAATAGAACTCCAACTCAGTAGAGAACCCAGAGCCTTACCACAGATGAAAATTAACCCAGAAGTAAAAGATATATTCGCTTTTACTTTTGAAGACTTCAGTCTAGAAAACTACGACCCACACCCACATATAAAGGGTAAAGTAGCTGTGTAATTATGAGAGAATTGATACTTATTGCCGCAGTTGGAAACAACAATTCACTAGGCAAGGACAACAAGCTTTTATGGCATTTACCAGATGACTTTAAGCATTTTAAGGAGTCGACGATGGGATATCCAATGCTCATGGGAAGAAAAACCTTTGAAAGCCTCCCTGGACCCCTACCGGGTAGAACTCAAATTGTGATTACTAGAGACAGTAGTTATCAGATTGATCACAAAGATTGCAAACTCGCCCATTCCATCGACCAGGCATTAGAACTATGTGGTGATGCAACGAAGGTTTTTGTCATTGGTGGTGGAGATCTCTATAGACAATGCATGGATCGAGCTGATAAAATTCTACTCACTAGAGTGGATGGAGATTTTGAGGCCGATACTTTTTTCCCTGTTGTAGAGGAGTCCATTTGGAACAAAACAGATTCGGTGTTCCATCCTAAAGATTCGAAGCACCAATACGAATTTACAATTGAATCCTATCAGAGACGATAACAATGCTCTCTCAGATCTGCTCTAACAAAACGCTTTAATAAATCCAAATCCCCACTTGTGTAAAACTGATGTGTTTGCTGAGTTGAATCTGCTAAAAGATCAGCATCCTCAAGTCTTTTTTTAAGCTGTAAAGCAACTGGCAAGCTGGCTTCAATAATTTTAAGCGTTCCTTTGCTGATTGATTCTATCATGGGTATTAAATAGGGATAATGAGTACATCCCAATACAAGTGTATCTACCTTCTGCTCTAACATCGGAACAATATAGGCCTCTAAGAGCTCTTTAAGCTCCTGTGAGCGATCTTCATTAGATTCTATAGCTTCCACTAGCCCCTTGCCTTCTTGAGTGATGAGTTCGATTCCTGAGGTATAATCCGTGACTGTCTTGTGAAACATGGAGGAATACAAGGTTCCCTTGGTCGCTAGTACACCAACCTTTTTGGTCTTGGTCATCAAGGCAGCTGGTTTAATCGCTGGTTCGATCCCCACAAAGGGAAGATCGTACAAAGTGCGCAATTCAGCAATCGCATTGGTAGTTGCAGTATTACAAGCCACTAAAATTAACTTACAACCTTTATCTATAAGGAAGTTCGTCGCTTTAATCGATCTTTCAACAATTTCCTCTTTGGTTCTATTTCCATAGGGAGCATAGGCCGCGTCACAATAATATACCGTAGACTCTCGATCTAAGAGATCGACCAAGGCATTCCATACCGTTAGTCCACCTACACCTGAATCAAAAACACCAATTGGAGTATTCACCTTATTAATTTTTATGCAAGTTAGCTCAAGTATAAACAATAAAAAAACCGCCAAAAGCGGTTTTTCTATAATAGTTGTTTTTGAAGCTTCTTAGAATCCTAACTCCTTTTTAACTAAAGCTAAAAGATCAGTACCATTAGCTACAATAAGACCATAGCCTTGAGTAGCGTCAATTACATAGTCAAATCCTTGATCAGCAGCAACCTTATCGATAGCCGCCTTTGCTTTTTCAGAGATTGGAGCAAATAATTCAGCCTGCTTTTTTTGTAACTCTTGTTGAGCTGCAGCTTGTGCTTCTTGAATAGACTTTTCATATCCCTGTAATTCTAAAGCTCTCTTTTCGTTTTCTTCTTGAGTCTTAGAAGAGGATTCATTAGAATAAAGCGTGTACTTATTTCTAAGTTCTGTCATTGAATCTTCGATATCAGCTCTATAAGTATCTTGTAATTTCTTCAATTCAGCTTCAGCCGCTTTCATCTCTGGCATCTCAGAAAGTAATTGTTGAACATTGATATGTGCAACCTTACTTTGTGCATTTACATAACTTGAAGCTGCCACAAATAACATCAAGGCAACCGCGATCTTCTTTAAATTTCTCATCTTGTTTTTAATATTGAACGTTTATTTTTATTTGTTTGATTTATATCCGGTAAATATAAGTAATTATGATATAGAATCTTTATTCTTTTTGGCAGCTTTTTTACGAGCTTCCATCAATTTTTTCTTACGAGCTTCATACTCAGCTTTTCGCTTTGCTCTAGCTTCTTCTTTATGATTAGTTTTAGACTCTAATTTGTAAGTACTTAGTTCGAGAAAGTAATAATAATGAT
>DAIRFL010000236.1:0-2684 GCA_036795105.1 Flavobacteriaceae bacterium
TTCGCTTTTCATCGATCTCTAACTGAAAGTTGTTAGTCTGTTTTTTATGCTGCGAATTTAGCTGACTTATGTGTTCCTCGTAGCTTTCATGTCTTGTCTTAAGGTCGTTCCTGAGAGCATCACTCTGAGGAAGCGTTAATCTAAGCTGACCATCAAAGCCTTGCTTTTTTTCCAGAGCGTAATGCTTAATTCTTTCTTTGTAATAAAAAACGAATGATTGGGCTAATGGCGATAGAACTGTTGCAATAAAAGTTAGGAGTGCTGGCATTAAAAGGACTTCATATCTAAACGAAGGATCTAATGCTTCATCCGTAGGAACACTTCTCATGAACATATGAAAAGCAGATACTCTATCTTCGACTGGCTTAGAGCCAAAGAATAAAGGAATTAGCCCTTGCCAATTATAGAGGCACCAAATGATAGTGTAAGTGCCAATTATCGGTGCGTTCACTCGCTGGTAAAGTGCGGCTTTCAGTTCTTTGGATAAATCTTTGATCACCTTAAAATCCTTCTTGTTTCAGCATGCCTTGAATCATACTATTTGAAATGAAAGTAAGAAACAGAAGAGTGAGCTTCAACAAACATGAAACAATTCTTAGTGACAGGGCTAGTTACCATATTCTCATCAGCGGGTGTTTTTGTCGCATAGGCAAAGTTGTTCAAGGGTATCACCTATGACATAGGTGTCTTGGCCCCCTATAGCGATCATAATACCCAGGTTGAATTTGTAAGGATTGTGTATGGTCAAATGAAAATAAAAAGTAAATCTTACTTTTTACATTGCTCTTTGCTTTGTTAGATGAAAATCTACTCGGCAGTTTTTTATTGGACAAGGAGTAGTTGTAGATGGAGTCTATGCCTCAAGATCAGACCTACAAATTTCAAGGGAAAGATGATTTAACCGCTAGTGAGCTATTGTTTTGGGTTTTTGTTGATCAGGCGTCCGAGCATTTTGGAACGGATGAAGTAGCCGCGATAGTAATGGTCGTAAGTGGGCGAAATAATATTCCAACTCGACAAAAACCTAGAGGGGCAATTGATAGAACTTCTATTGCTAGCTTAGCTTCAAGGAAAGCCTTAAGAGGAAAAAGGATCCCAGGAGACATAAAGCTACCCACTTTAGTGGGAACAAATGTTTTTGACCTTAGAATTAGAATGGTTAGAAACCTTGGCGCCTTTGTTGGTCGAACGATCCCTGTTGTAGGGTGGTTATTGTTGGCAGCTGATGTTGGCACAATTTCTTACAAATCGATAAGAAGGTACAATCAAATAGCAATAGGAGATGATAAGATTTGGGATTAGATTCTGTTGATAAGGCTGTAATTCTTTTTTTCGAAAGAAATAGCGGAAAGTGGTTACTTAAAAAAAAGCCTGAAATTACTTTAAACTCTAAACTTGATGAAGATCTCCTTATGGTATGGGAGGATGTTGTTGATCTTGCGGAGATGTTTTTCGAAGAGTTTAATGTTGATGGAAGTGAGTTTGATGTTTTCGAATATATGGGAGAGGGTCCCCCTTTAATAGCTAAGCTTTCTAATTTCATTAAAGGTGGGGAGAAAGTTAAAAATTCTAAAGCTCAACTTACAGTTGGCATGTTCTCTGATGCAGCAAAATCTGGGGTGTGGAGCGGAAATAAGTAGGCATGAACTCTAAAATAGTATTTTCTTTAATTGTTGCGCCATTCCTGTTTCCAATGGCGGTATTCTCTGGAAACCCTATAAAACAATCCGCCTCAGGAATTTGCCACACGCCAGAGTCCTCGTACTACTCTAGAACCAAGAGTTTTACTCCTTACGATACTATTGAGGCGTGCTTGTCTGCAGGCGGAAAGCTACCAAAAGGCTACAGTTCTTCGAATACTGCTGAAAATGACAGCGAATATAGCCGTGATAAGTTCGGACACGGGTGGGATGATGCTGATGGGGATTGCCAAAACACCCGCCAAGAAATATTAATAAGCCTATCTACTAACCCGGTTCGCTTTGCAGATGACAAAGAGTGTCGCGTAACATTTGGGCGCTGGATATCGATGTATTCGGGAGAAGTGATTTTTGACGCGTCTAAAGCCGATATTGATCACATTGTTCCGTTGAAGTGGGCTTGGGAACATGGTGCTGACAAGTGGTCTCAGGAAAAGCGAGAGCAGTTCGCTAACGATCCTGTCAATCTTGTAGCCGTTGAAGCGTCATTGAATCGCTCAAAAGGAGCAAAGGGCCTTGATGAATGGTTACCACCTGCTAACCAAGAGCAGTACAAGGCCCGTTTTATGCGAATTTTAACCAAATATCAGATATCAAATTAAGCCAGATTACATTATTGATCTGTACTACCGGTACAGGTCATCTATCTTTTCTTGCCTTATATCGAACATGACCATATCTCTAAGTGATTTAAAGAAAAATACTACTGAAAAAAATATGGTTGCATATAAAGTCGTTTCAATTAATTGATTGATATATAGATGGCTTTCGGGATATTTTGAAAATGTATATGCAACATAATTTCTTTCAGTTAAAACCTGAATTGCTGATGCAGAAAGTAAAGCGAATGATATATAAAGCAATAAAGTCTTAGCTTGATATTTTCTATATCTGGTGTTTCCAAATGTTTTGATGTATTTTTTCTTGATTCTTAATTTATCATTTACTATTTCAAAAGCTGGCCTTTTTGTTTTGTATAACAAT
>DAIRFL010000237.1:0-2645 GCA_036795105.1 Flavobacteriaceae bacterium
ATCCTAACAATCTCGACTCACCTTTTAAAATAATGTAACGTTGAGTTTGTCAAATAAGTATTAATGTGGGCAATAACTTTATTTTATTTTAAAGAACGTATTTAATCCAAAACTTCATCTAAGATTGTGTGAAGCGCGTTTAAACGATCACGTGTTTGGTCCGACATCTGATCCTCGTCGATCTGCTGTTGTTCCAACTTAGAGGCAAAATGTAAGGCGCACATAGCCAATACATCTTGTTTATCTCTTACTGCATAATTCTTTTCAAAGTTTTTAGCGAGCTGCTCAATTTCTTTTGCTGCCCTTCTCAAACCCTCCTCTTGTTTAGGGTGTATCGTCAATGGATACACTCTATCGGCAATGGAAAGTTTTATCTTTAACTTATCTGCCATCTTATGCAGAGAGCGAACCAATACATTGATCCAACTCTTTTATTAAGGTATTAATCTTCAATTTAGCTTCGGTAGTGTTGTTGTCACTGCCCAACATAGAATTAGCGAGTTTTAAAGCGTTGTATTGGTCTTCCCAATTGTTGAGCTCCTGCTCTAATTGCTTCTTTGTTTCCTTGAGGTCTCCAAGTTCTAAACTCAATTGCTGATTCTCTTTTTCAACTTCTTTGAGTTTCTCAACAAGCTTGTTTAACTTGATTTCTAAAGATGTTACAAGGGATACAAAATCACTCATCTATATCTATGTGTTTAAACAAAAATAGAGATTTCTACTGAAATATCATTGAGAATTAACACTTATATCTACTGAGCTGTTAAAATACATGGATTTAAATCGAATGAGGTTTTATTTCTACAGATAATTTTTAAATTTGAATTTATGAGAAAAACCCTTTGCTTAGTTCTTGTTGTTTTTAGTTTAATCCCATCTCTAAAAGCACAGCTCATAAACAATCCTCCTCATTCCCCTCTAAAAATACCTTTGATACTAGCAGGGAATTTTGGTGAATTGAGAACTGGGCATTTTCACGCTGGCTTGGATATTAAAACTTATCACCGTGAAGGCTTGTCAGTACTAGCTGTAAATCAAGGCTATGTCTCCAGGATTAAGATCGCTACAAATGGTTATGGAAAGGCACTCTATATCACACATCCCAATGGACTAACATCAGTTTATGCACATTTACAGCGATTTGCTCCTGAAATAGAATCCTATATCAAAAAACTGCAATATCAAAAACAAAGTTTTACTCTTGAGACTTTTTTAAAGCCGAATCAATTCCCCGTCCACAAAGGCCAACTCATAGCCTATTCTGGAAATACCGGTGGTTCAACTGCTCCTCATTTGCACTTTGAACTCCGAGAATCTAATAATTCCAACCCACAAAACCCACTCTTATTTGATATTGATGTCAAAGACACCAATCCTCCAGTACTTCAAAAACTCTATGCTTACCCCATGAGCGATGATGCCCTGATCAACAAAAGTGAGCTCAAGGTTCAAATACCTTTTAGCAGACAAAAAGACGGAAGTTATATCGCAAATACAGTATATGCCCAGGGAACTATTGGATTTGGAATCAAAGCCTTTGATCGACAAGACTTGGCCGCAAACCACAACGGCCTCTATAAGATTGAACAACACTACAAGAATCAATTGTTGATGAGAATGCGATTTAATCACTTTTCCTTTGCAGACTCCAAACACATCAATACTCTGATGGATTACAAGCATTTAGTTCGTTTTAGAGAGCGTATTATGTTCTTGTTTAAAAAAGAGTACAATCCCTTATCGCTCTATGAAAAAATTGTCGACAGAGGTCTTGTAGAAATGACTCCAGGACAAAGAGATACACTTGAAATAAACTTATTTGACGTTGCATCCAACAAAACGATCATCAGAGTTCCAATAGAATACAAAGCGATGGAATCCGTTGTAAAAAAAGAGGTCTTGGAAAATGCAATCAACATTGAACCAGAAAAAGAAAAGTTTTTAAATTTTTCAAATGTTGAGCTCCATTTTAAAAAACACACCTTTTACCAAACGGAAGCTGTTCAACTATCTCACAAGCTCAATCAATTTGAACTCTATCCTGAGAACCTCTATGTCAAAACCCCTATTAAGGTGGAAATTGATCTCGATTCAATAAAAGAATCACTTAGGTCCTATGCTTATTTAGGAATCAAAGCTCGAGATCGAGGCTATAACTACATCAGCAGCACTCAAAAAGACGGAAAGATACTTGCAGGAATTAATAATATGGGTGTTTATAGAATCCAATACGACAGTATCCCTCCAACTATAAGAGCCAAGAATTTTAAAGATGGTGATCGACTCAACTATTACAAAAGATTGATTCTTAAAACAGAGGATAAGGAAAGTGGAATTAAATCCTACCAAGGCTATATTAACGATCAGTGGATCTTATTGGAATACGAACCTAAAGATCAAAGCTTAACGTATAATTTTGACGATAAAATTGCAGGAGACAACAATTCTTATCATCTTCGCATTATCGTTACTGATCAATTAAATAATAGCACAGAATTTAATGCCTATTTCAAAAAGAAGAAATAAAAAAGTTTTTTTGTGGAGCCTACTACTATTAGTTTCTATTGCTCCTACAAATGTATTTGCTCAGAAAAATATTTATGAAAATGTAAATTTTGAGCGTCTGAGTCAACATCATAAATTAC
>DAIRFL010000238.1:0-2636 GCA_036795105.1 Flavobacteriaceae bacterium
TTCCTAATGCAGATGTCCGTTTAAAAGTAAGTGGCAATTATATTATTGAAGTTTACGATTCCTATGATGATTTAATGTTTTCAAGAAGATTCTTAGTGTATGAAAGCCTTTCCAAGGTATCTGCTCAAGTAAGAAGAAATAGGGATTTTGAACATATGAATACGAAGCAAAATATTGAGTTTTCAATATTTACAGAAAATCTAAATACCGCAAATCCAAAAAAGGAACTCAAAATTGCACTGATGCAAAATTACAATTGGGATTCGACCATAAGAGACCTCTATCCTCAATACAACCGAGGAAGTGAATTGGTGTTTCGTTATTCAGATCAAGCTAGTTTTTACGGAGGGAATGAATACTTAAATTTTGACACTAAAGACATCAGAGCTGCTCAGGGAAACATCGCAAGAATTGACCTAGTGGATATTTATGAACACACACTTTACAGCAACAAATCAAGAGCTCCACTGCCTTACACCTATTTTCCAGATATCAATGGAGATTTCAGAATCACCACTACTCAGGGAAGTGATCCGAGTATTGAAGCTGATTACACTTGGGTTCATTTTAGTCTAGAGCCTCCGACCAACAATGAGATTAAACAGGTCTATCTCAGCGGAAAATTCAACAATTACAGTTGGAGTGATGAAACAAAAATGAACTACAACAAAGAGGTAAACAGATATCAAGCAAGTCTTTTGCTCAAGCAGGGGTTTTACAATTATAAATATGTTGCCCTCGACAAAAAAAATCAACAGCTCAACAATCAAATCAGCGGTAACTTTCACGTAACAGAAAACCAATATCACATCTTGGTTTACTATCGAAGATTTGGATCGATTTACGATCGTTTAGTCGGTATTGGACTTGCAAATTCTCAGCAGATAGAAAACTGATAAATAGACTTTGTTTTCCTGATCACTTTCGTATCTTTGACCAACTTTAATCCTCTTAAACAAACTAAACTATGAATGCATTTTTCAATGTTCCTACACCAGTAAATGAGGTTGTAAAATCCTATGCTCCTGGCAGCATAGAACGAGAAGAAGTCCTCCAAGAATACTCGAATATGTTCAATAGTACTATTGACATTCCAATGTATATAGGATCAAAAGAAGTAAGAACAGGAAACACCAAACCATTATCCCCTCCACACGATCACAAGCATCAGGTTGGGAGCTATCATTTAGCTGAAAAAAAACACGTTCAAGAAGCGATTGAAAATGCTCTTGAAAGCAGAGATAAATGGGCTAATACTCCATGGGAACAACGCGCTGCTGTATTTTTAAAAGCCGCTGATTTAATTTCTAAAAAGTACCGTTATAAAATCAATGCGGCTACCATGATCGCTCAATCTAAAACAATTCATCAAGCAGAAATTGACGCTGCATGTGAGTTTATAGATTTCTTGAGATTCAATGTTAGCTTTATGCAACAAATCTACAGCGATCAACCGATTTCATCTGATGGAATCTGGAATCGTGTAGAATACAGACCATTGGAAGGATTTGTATACGCCATCACTCCATTTAACTTTACTGCTATCGCTGGAAACCTTCCAGCCTCTGCAGCAATGATGGGAAATGTTGTCGTTTGGAAACCTTCTGATTCTCAAATTTATTCTGCTAAAGTAATTGTCGATATTTTCAAAGAAGCTGGACTTCCAGATGGAGTGATCAATGTAATTTACGGAGATCCTGTAATGGTAACTGAAACGATTTTATCTCACGCAGACTTTGCAGGTATTCACTTTACAGGATCTACTCATGTATTTAAATCACTGTGGACACAGATTGGAAACAATATTCAGACTTATAAAACCTATCCGAGAATTGTAGGAGAAACCGGTGGAAAAGACTTTATTATTGCTCATCCTTCTGCTGATTCGAAACAAGTTGCAACCGCTATAACCAGAGGAGCATTTGAGCTTCAAGGCCAAAAGTGTAGTGCTGCTTCTAGGGTTTATTTACCCTCTTCTAAAGCAGATGAAATACTAGAGTTCCTCAAGGCTGATATGGCTTCGATCAATAAGCCTGGTTCACCAGAAGACATGAGTAACTTTGTCACTGCAGTGATTCACGAAGGAGCTTTTGACAAATTAGCTTCCTATATAGATGCAGCCAAAAATGATAAGGATGTTGAAATCATCGCCGGTGGTGGTTACGACAAATCTAAAGGATACTTTATCGAACCGACTGCAATCCTAACGAAGGATCCAAAGTATACTACTATGGAAACAGAACTTTTTGGACCTGTAGTTACAATCTATGTTTATAAAGATGAAGACTGGTCAGACACTTTAAAATTAGTTGACAGTACTTCTATGTATGCACTTACTGGAGCCGTTTTATCTAGAGATCGCTATGCAATTACGGAGGCTACTGTTGCTCTTCAAAACTCAGCAGGTAACTTCTATATCAATGACAAACCAACAGGAGCTGTGGTAGGTCAACAACCTTTTGGAGGAGCAAGAGCTTCCGGAACTAACGACAAAGCTGGTTCTGCTCAAAACCTACTTCGTTGGGTTTCACCTCGATTAATTAAGGAGACTTTTGACACTCCAACTGATTATAGATATCCTTTCTTAGGAAACTAATCGGTTAAGTTTTAATATATAAGAAGAGGGAGTCAATGAC
>DAIRFL010000239.1:0-2632 GCA_036795105.1 Flavobacteriaceae bacterium
GAATTATGAATAAAACAATGAGTGTTCTTTTTAGGTATTTGTCAAAAAATGTGTGTTTTATGCAAAAAAAGACGATTTTTGAATCATTTTCGTTCCTTTTTCGTCAAAATAATCAAATTTTAAACGCAAAGAGCAAATACAATAGCAAGCCTATAACTGCTTTTTTTTCAGCAAAAATTCTCCTAATTGAAAAGAACACTAGACTTTTAGGTAATTTGTTGAAAATTATGCAGTTCGCAGGAAATAATAAATAATAATAGCTGTTAAAAGTACCGTCCCAGAAAAAAACAAGTAGAGCAATTGTTTATTTCTTTTCTGAAGTGGTATCCCAGAAGATTTTATCAAACCTCTATCCTGATAAGAAGATTCTAATCCAACTCCTATTGAGGTACCTAGAGCAACACCCACTCCTATAAAAGCAAAGTTATCGAGTGCAATACTAATGGCGAGTCCTATAGGTATTCCAACTGCAATACCTATGGACATGAAAAAACCCTTTGGATATTTTTTTTTCTTTTCCATTTATTCCCCCTTAAACCAATAGAAGATTAAGGTAAGTAAAATACTCAAAATAAGTGAACTACCCAAGGGAAAATACAGTTGTGTTTTGCCTTTTTTAAAATAGAAATCGAGAGGATTATAATAGGTCAATGAACTCTTGTCAAAAATCCACATGAGTCCTCCTACGAGTAGAAACACTAAACCGATGATCATCAGCGATTTTGACATGAGATAAATTGTTTTAAGACTGATTTAGATTCACTAAATTTAATGAAAAATTCACCCCCATGGAACTACAATTTTTAGGACATGCATGCCTGCTGATCAATACTGAATCGAGCAAAATTCTAATCGATCCTTTCATCAGCGGAAATCCACTCGCAAAAGGAATTGATATCGAGTCTATTCAAGCAGATTACATCCTTCTAACTCACGCTCATCAAGACCATATTTTAGACGTTGAAAAAATCGCTAAAAACAACGATTTGACCCTTGTGAGTAATTTTGAAATCGTCAATTATTTCCAAGAAAAGGGAATTAAAGGACATCCGATGAATCACGGTGGTAGTTGGGAATTTCCCTTTGGAACCATCACCTATACACCAGCTATTCACACCTCTTCCTTTCCCGATGGAACTTATGGTGGTCAACCCGGTGGTTTTCTCATAAAAGCTGATAACAAAACAGTGTATATCGCAGGAGATACTGCCTTGACCTATGATATGAAGCTCATCCCCCTTCGACATCAATTAGATGTAGCCGTACTGCCTATTGGAGATAATTTCACCATGGGAATCGAAGATGCGTTAATCGCAAGTGATTTCCTCAAATGCGACAAGGTTTTAGGGGTTCACTACGACACCTTTGGCTATATTGAAATTGATCATTCCAAGGCAATTAATCGATTTAGAGAACGTCAAAAAGAATTGATTTTGTTGAAAATTTCGGATTCCATTAGTATTTAATGTAATTTCACATTCTCAAATCAATAATTATGAGAGAAGCAGCTAGTTTAGAAGCTTATTTTAAGCCATTTAGAGATCAAATTATTGGAATAAATCAATCTTTTGAATCTCCTTATGGGAAACAAAAAATTACCTATGCTGATTGGACTGCAAGTGGAAGACTCTACGGGCCCATTGAAGAGAAACTCATCAAGGAGTTTGGGCCTTTTGTAGCAAACACTCATACTGAAACTTCAATTACTGGTTCTGCGATGACTTTGGCCTATAAAAAGGCTCGACAAATTATCAAAGATCACGTCGGAGCAAACAAGGAAGATGTGTTGATTAGTTCTGGAACTGGAATGACTGGAGTTGTCAATAAATTTCAGAGAATTTTAGGGTTAAAGATAGCAGAACAATTAAAAGAGCACACTTCAATTCCAGAGGAGTTAAGACCTGTTGTCTTTATCTCTCATATGGAACACCACTCCAATCAAACTTCCTGGATTGAGACCATTGCAGATGTCGTTGTAGTCGATTGCAATTCCAATGGGTTGTTTTGCTTTAAGAATTTTGAAAAATTACTCAAACAATACAAAGATCGACCTCTTAAAATTGCATCAGTAACTGCCTGTTCTAATGTGACGGGAATTCAAACCGATTATCATCGAATCGCAAAGATGATTCACAAAAAAGGAGGGCTTTGTTTTGTTGATTTTGCATGTTCTGCTCCCTATGTTTCAATCGATATGCATCCCGAGGACAAGTGGTCCTATTTAGATGCGATTTTCTTTTCTCCTCATAAATTTTTAGGAGGTCCTGGCTCTGCTGGAGTATTGATCTTTAATAAAAAACTCTATAAGAATATCGTTCCTGACAATCCTGGAGGGGGAACTGTAAATTATACAAATCCTTGGGGCGATCACGATTATGTAGATGATATTGAATCTAGGGAAGACGGTGGAACTCCTGGATTCTTACAAGCGATACGCGTTGCCCTTTCTATACAGCTCAAAGAGCAAATGGGAGTTGAAAATATAATTGCTCGAGAACATCAAATCAATCAAAAGATATTTAAGGCTCTAGAACCCATTGAAAATTTAACCATTCTCGCAGCTGATCAGAAGGATCGTTTAGGTGTTTTTTCTTTCTTTATCGAAGATCTTCATTTTAATTTAGCGGTTAAA
>DAIRFL010000240.1:0-2609 GCA_036795105.1 Flavobacteriaceae bacterium
CTATTGAAGAAGCTGTTGAAGATTTAAAACAGGGAAAAGTCATTATTGTAGTCGACGATGAAAACCGTGAAAACGAAGGTGATTTTCTCGCAATTGCTGAATTGGCAACTCCTGAAATGATCAACTTTATGGCTACTCATGGTAGAGGGCTTATATGCGCACCTCTTACGGAGAGTCGTTGTAAGCAATTGGGATTATCTAGAATGGTTTCCAATAATACAGACCCAATGGAAACTGCTTTTACTGTTTCTGTCGATTTACACGGTTATGGGGTTACTACTGGTATTTCAGCTGCTGATCGAGCAAAGACTGTTAAATCGCTAGTCGATGACTCCATTAAGTCTCATGAACTTTCAAGACCTGGTCATATTTTTCCCCTGATTGCAAAGGAAGGTGGTGTTCTTAGAAGAACTGGACATACGGAGGCTGCAATCGATTTTGCACGTCTAGCTGGTTATAAAGCCGGAGGAGTCATCGTTGAAATCATGAATGAAGATGGAACCATGGCTCGACTACCACAGCTCCTAGAGGTGGCAAAACGCTTTGATTTGAAAATTGTATCGATTGAAGATCTAGTAGCCTATCGTATGGAACACGATAGTCTTATTGAGAAAAAAGAAGATTTTCAGGTACAAACGCGTTTTGGAGAATACCGACTAAGAGCCTATAAACAAACCACCAATGAGCACATTCATTTTGCGCTTACTAAAGGTTCTTGGAAGAAAAACGAAGAAGTACTTACCAGAATTAATTCTACACAAGTAAACAACGATATACTAGGTGCTTTAACCTCAGGAACGGATCGAAAGTTAGACGAGATCTTCGACGCGATTAACAAAGCTGAAAAAGGTGCTGTCGTATTTATCAATCAAGATCCAAACCCTTTAAATATGCTTCATCGCATTAAAGCTCTTAAGGGATTACAGGCTCAAGGAATTATCGATGCTCCTCCAATTGAAATGGACGCTAAAGATTTTGGTGTTGGAGCTCAAATACTTCACGATCTCAATATTACCAAAATCAATCTTCTCACCAATGCTGAGAAAATTAAACGCGTTGGAATTATTGGTTACGGTTTAGAAATCACCAATACCACTAAATATTAAGAAATAGCTTTAGGAAATTTTTATACAACTTTCCTCTAGGGGTTTGCGAACCTTTTTCATCGATGCAAATAGATCATCTTCTGCTCTAAAACCTACAGGGATGAGCAATGCTGATTCTAGCTCTTTAGATTCAAGTTCTAGAATACGATCGAATTCTTTTGGAATAAATCCCTCCATAGGACAGGAATCAATCTCATCAGCTGCACAAGCTGCCAAAAGATTACCCATGGCTATATATGCTTGATTTTTAGCCCAGGTCTTCTTCTCTTCGGTCGTCTTGTTCGAAAAGTTTTTGATAAGACTTTCTCTAAAAGGAGCGATCACATCATCTGGGTTATTTCTGACACTTTTAACGAGCTCAAAATAATTTCGAATGAATTCCTCGTCAATCTTTTTTATAGTACATATAAGCAATAGCGCACTCGCCTGTCCTACTTGTTGTTGATTGTAAGAATGAGCAACTAATTCGCTCTGGAGCTCCTTGTTTTGAATAACAACCAATTTCAGTGGTTGAAGTCCATAAGAAGTCGCTGTTAGATTAAAAGCCTCTTTTAATCGATCAATCTGATCTGAGGTTAAAGTTCTTTCTGAATCAAATTTCTTACAGGCATAGCGCCAGTTTAATTGTTTTAGTAGTTCCATATTATATTAAAAAAACCATAGTTTAACAGCCATAATGAGAACCATTACAACTAAAAATACCTTAATAAATCCATCTCCTTTTTTAACGGAATACCTCGAAGCAATCCATGCACCAGAAGCATTACCAATCGCTAAAATAAATCCAACAAGCCAATCGACCTTACCGTTATAGGCAAATACTGCAAGCGCTGCGATGGTGTAAATCAACACCGTAACAACCTTAGTAGCATTGGTCTTTACTAGGCTTAATCTGTTGAAATAATGAAGGGAAAATATGATGATGAATCCAATTCCCGCATTGATAAACCCTCCATAGATACCAATAAAAAAGAAACCAATGATGGAGATAAATAAATGTTTGCCTTCTAAGCGTTCAATCATATCAGCTGCATTCATCTTGGGCTTAAAGGTGATGAGTAAGACCACTGCAATCATAATGATGGATAAGATCCTATTAAAGGTCTCCCCTTTGATATCTACCGCGATATTCGCTCCAATAATAGCTCCTATTGTCGCAGCAATCCCTATATAGGTCGCAAACCGAATATTGGAAACTCCCTTGCTCTTAAAGCCCATTGCAGCTGTAGCTGTCTGAAAGACAATAGCTATTCTATTGGTTCCATTTGCAACTGCAGGAGGAAGTCCTAAGAAAATAAGTACGGGAAGTGAAATAAGAGATGCACCACCCGCAATAGTATTGATAAATCCTACTGTAAATCCCACAACAATCAATAAAAGGTAGTGATACCAATGTTCCATAAGTGCTTTATAAATAGATTGCTAAAATACAGAAAAGTATTTTGAATTAATTCAATTAAAATTTTAAATAAAATAATTTAAAAAATAGTTGCCTTGAATTAA
>DAIRFL010000024.1:0-15132 GCA_036795105.1 Flavobacteriaceae bacterium
TAGTATCTGAGTTTGTTTTCCTCTTCAATTTCAGCGATTTGTTGTTTGGTAAGAACCTTTAAGAAAGAAGGGTGTTGTTCGATTGCGTATTCAATCTTCTCTACAATTTCATCGATTGATTCATTTTCATAATCAATATCTAAAGGCTCTTTGATCACCATTGACTGAAGAATTCCCTTCTTTTTAATTAGCAATCCCTTTTTGTCAAATGATCGTCTAAAACCATCGATTACTATAGGAATTACAATCGGTTGATAGCGTTTAATGATATGTGCGGTTCCTTTACGAATAGGTTTCCAGGGAGTTGTTGTCCCCTGAGGAAAGGTAATTACCCAACCGTCATCTAAGGCTTTTCCTATATTGGTGATATCACTCAATTTAACCTGTCTATTGACCTCTTTTCCAGCAGCTCTCCAGGTTCTATCGATACTTACAGAACCAGCATAAGCGAGTACTTTTGCGATAAAACTTCCCTTCATCGTTTCCTTTGCGGCAACGTAGTAGATATTGAGCTTTGGGTCCCATAGATAGCCCACATTCTTTATAGAATCAATTCGCCCTTTTAAACTAGCGTTAAAAACGTGATACATCGCAACCACATCGGCAAAGTAGGTCTGGTGATTCGAGACAAACAACACCTTCGTATCTGGCAAGTCTCTTATGATTTCTGATCCCTCAATTTTGAGTTCGTTAAATCGCTTGTAACGAGAGTGTGTTAAGATTCCTAGATAACGAATCAACATCTTCTTTAGAAAGAGATAATGTCCGAATGGGTTTTTCTTAAATAGTGACATAGGCTGCAATTTAATCAAATAATACTTACAAACTCATATGATTTGCTTTATCAACGATCTAATTTCACCCAGCATCATTGCAGTAGCCCCCCAAATAATATGCTCCTCATATACAAATGCCGGAAAATCAACATCGCTTAAATAAGATGTTGTGATTTTATGTGAACTGATGTTTTGATCGTCTAAAAAATAGGTGAGCGGAATTTCTAATATTGATTCCACTTCTTCTTCCTGAATTTTAAATTCAGGCTGCTGATGACTAAAGGCTAAAAAAGGATGAACTAAAAAATTCGAGGGAGGAATATAGAGTTCACTCAGTTTAATTATTTTCTCAATACCCCTACTTTCAATACCTACCTCCTCCTCTGCTTCTCTAATAGCAGTGTGCAACACAGAGTTGTCTCTTTGTTCAACACTTCCTCCAGGAAAACCTATCTGAGCTGAATGAATATCACCTTGAATTGCTTTTCTCTTGATAAACAACAGTTGTGTTTTGTGTTCATAATTGGGATAACAAAGTGCTAATACAGCTGCTTTTTTGGGTTTTTTGTCGAGGTAATTTTCACTTGCCATCTGTACCGCTCTAATATTGGAAGTCATAGAAAGTTGCGCTTGTTTTCCAGGCAGCGGTAATTTTTCTATTTTTGAAAACACAGATGTAAAATGATCAAAATTCATGCAAAGCCTTTATAGAATACTTTTTATTGGATTATCTCAGCTTTTATTGGGTTCTTGTAATGGGAATCCAAATACTACAATTAAAGATACTTCAAATTCGAGCACTAATCAAATTAAAGATAGTCTTGTAAGCGGAGCTAGTTCACAAATTATTCAAAATAAGGATCCAGAACAGAAATCAAAAGAATTAGAAGTAGAACAAGAAGAAGAATTTATACTCAATGAAGAAAACGCTATTGCTTTTTTCTTTGACTACAACAAAACGCTCAAAGAGACCAAGGTACGTCTGCAGACTAATTTTGGAACTATTACCATCGAACTCTTTGATAATGTTCCTTATCACAAGGCCAACTTTATCTATTTAGCAAAGAAGGGCTATTTTGACAATACCTATTTTCACCGTGTGGTAAAAGGCTTTATCATTCAGGGTGGAAACGCTGATATCCCTGAGGTATCTCAGAAGAGAAGAGCAATTGGACGCTATCTCTTGCCCCCTGACACTAGAAAAGGACACAAACACCACCGAGGAGTTGTTTCTGTACCTAGTAGTGATATAGACAATCCACATAAGCTCGCTTCTCCCTATGAGTTTTTTATAGTAGTAACAAAACCTGGCTCCTACCATTTAGATGGAGGTTATACGCCTTTTGGAACAGTAATCGAAGGGATGGAGGTCGTCGACCTTATCAATTCACAAGAAGTGGATAGTGGCGACTGGCCTATGAAAAATATTGTTATTGAGAAGGCTACTGCCTTTTAAAGTTCACTGTTTAAAGCTCTGTAAGCCTTGTTGTATTGATCGATTAGATCTTTGAAAATATCCGCTACAGATTTAATTTTATCAATAGAGGAAGCGACTTGACCAACCTCTAATTCTCCTTCCTTGAGATCTCCTTCAAATATTCCCTTCTTAGATCTTCCCTTTGCGAGCTTAGCTCTTAATTGATCTACCGAAGCGTGATTTGCATAGAGTTCCATCAGTTCTTGGTAAAACTCATTTTTAGCGATACGTACTGGGGTTAGCTCTTTGAGAGTTAAGATGGTTTCTCCTTGTTTTAAGTTCGTGAGATAGTCTTTGTAGTGTTGATGAGCACTGGATTCTTTGGACATCAAAAAGAGGGTTCCAATTTGCACTCCACTAGCCCCTAAGCTCATAGCTGCAAGTATCGCCGCTCCACTTGCGATTCCTCCAGCAGCAATTACAGGAATGGAAACCGCCTTTGTAATTTCAGGGATTAATACAAGGCTTGTAGTCTCTTCCTTTGAATTGTGCCCTCCAGCTTCAAAACCTTCAGCGACAATAGCATCTACTCCTGCCTCTTGAGCCTTTAAAGCTTGTTTAGTGGATCCGATAACATGAACGACTTTAATCCCCTTCTCTTTTAAGTAGGAAGTGTATTTCATTGGATTTCCTGCAGAAGTAAAAACAATTGAAACCTTAGTTCTAACAATCACTTCAAGCTGTTCTTCTACCTTAGAATACAAGAGTGGAATATTGACTCCAAATGGCTTATCAGTAGCTTTTTTACATTTTAATATATGCTCCTCTAAGAGTTCTGCCGTCATCGAACCAGCACCAATCAATCCCAGTCCACCTGCATTGGAAACCGCTGCTGCTAAACGCCAGCCGCTGGTCCATACCATACCTCCTTGAATGATTGGATATTGAATATTAAATAAGTTAGTTATTGAATTCATAACTAGTTGATTACTCCCGATGCAATTAGTTCATCAGATAGGTACATCGCTGCAAATTGACCTTGTGTTATCGCAGATTGAGGCTCTTCGAACTCTAAATAGGCTGCATTTTCAAAACAGTAAAGCTTTGCTTTTTGGAGCGGTTGTCGGTATCTAATTCGGGCCATAACATCCATTGATTCACCTTGACTCAACCGAAGATCTTCACGTACCCAGTGTAATTCATCTACAGTGATCTTCAGTGCAGATCGATACAAACCTGGATGAGATTTTCCCTGACCTGTATAAATAATATTTTCCTCAACATCAGTAGCAATGACAAAAAGAGGCTCAGGAGTTCCTCCTACATCCAGTCCTTTTCGCTGTCCTACAGTAAAAAAATGTGCTCCAATATGTTCACCGACTACCTTGCCATCAGTAAGCTTATATGAATAGGCCCTAGAGGTTTGTTCTAATTCATCTTCCAGAGATTCAATAGAATCTGTTTGTTGACTATAGGCATCTAAATCAGCTGGAATTTCAACAATGGAACCTTTCTTTTGTGAGAGTTTTTGTTGTAAAAAATCTGGTAAGCGAACCTTTCCTATGAAGCAAAGTCCCTGAGAGTCTTTTTTTTCAGCAGTAATCAATTCTTGTTCAGCTGCAATTTGTCTCACCTCGGGTTTTAACAATTCTCCTATTGGAAAAAGTGTTTTTGACAATTGATCTTGAGAGAGTTGACAAAGAAAATAGGATTGATCCTTATTGGGATCCTTTCCCGATAATAATTGATAATGTGTGGTGCCATCTTCAGCTATCAGTTCACCCTTTCTGCAATAGTGACCTGTAGCTACGTAATCAGCTCCGAGACTCATGGCAATATCCATAAACACATCGAACTTTATTTCTCGATTACAAAGCACATCGGGATTAGGAGTTCTTCCCTTTTTGTACTCATCGAACATATAATCGACAATACGCTCTTTGTACTGCTCACTTAAATCTACAGTTTGAAAGGGAATTCCTAGCTTTTCAGCGACGATTAATGCATCGTTGCTATCTTCTAGCCAAGGGCATTCATCTGATATTGTAACTGAATCGTCGTGCCAATTTTTCATAAAAAGCCCTATGACCTCATATCCCTGTTCTTTTAAAAGATATGCTGCGACACTGGAATCTACTCCTCCGGATAAGCCTACGACAACTTTTTTCATCTTGTATGAAGATAAAATTACAAATTCTAAAACCGAATTTGAGATTTATTACTTATTCTTCTTTTGTTGCTCTGCTTGTTCCATCATCTCTTTCATACGCTCTTGGAACTTGCTCTTCTTCTTAGGTTTCTTCTTGTTCTCTTGAATTCTAGCGTGAATCTTGTCCTCATCGATAATTTTATTTTTAATCACTAGCATGATTAAAATGGTAATAAGGTTCGAAACAAAGTAGTACAAGCTCAATCCACTCGCATAAGAGTTAAAGAAAAATAACATCATCACTGGAGATAGATACAATATGAATTTCATATTAGGCATCCCCGGTTGAGAAGGCATATTTTGACCCGTAGTCATCTTCATATAGAAAAATATAGCAATAGAAGCTAAGAGTGGGAATAAACTAACGTGATCACCGTAAAATGGAATCTTGAACGGCAACTGCATCACCGTATCGTATGAAGATAAGTCCTCTGCCCATAAGAATGATTTCTGCCTCAGTACAAATGCAGATGGGAAGAACATAAAGAGTGCATAGAAAATTGGCATCTGTAACAAGGCAGGGATACATCCACTCATAGGATTAACTCCTGCTTTAGAATAAAGTGCCATGGTCTCCTGCTGTTTCTTCATCGCATTATCCTTGAACTTCTCGTTGATTTCATCGATCTCTGGTCGTAAAACTTTCATCTTAGCCTGAGATAAGTAAGACTTATAGGTCACAGGAGACATCAGCAATCGAACGAGGATCGTCATCACTATAATAGCAATACCAAAAGGCAAGAAGGAGCTCAAGAAGGTGTAAACAGGTGTAAATACATATCTATTTAACCATCCAAAGATTCCCCATCCAAAAGGAATTGAGGATTCTAATTCTAAATTCTCGTATTGTGAAAGCACTTTTACATCTGTAGGCCCAAAATACCATCTAAATTGATTTAAGAACTCATTTGCAGTATAAGAGAGCTCAGTGTTTGAGCTAAAGCGCTTTGTAAAAGCAGCCTCTTCAGATTCCTCCTCAGCGAGTGTTTCTGAATTAAAACTCACCGAATCAAAGCTGTTTTTTGGGATTAAAATACTGCTGAAGAAGTGTTGTTTATATGAAATCCACTGAACGTCTTCACCTACTTCATCGTCAGATCCACCTTGGCTTAATTTTCCAACCTTATCATCTTCGTGACGATAAACAGTTCTCGTATAGCGGTTTTCATACATCACACTCTTAGAGAGGCGAATCGCATCCATAGTCCAGCTCAACTTAGGGTTATTTGACGGATTGATCAGTGGTGCTACACCCTGTGAACGCACACTAAAATCAACCATATAATCCTCATTGTTCAAAGCGTAATTAAATTCTATATACTGATTATCTGATAACTTAGATTGTAATTTAAGCGCTGTATCAGAAGAAGAAACGAGCTCAAATAATAAATCCTTAGTGTGAATAATTCTGTTTTCACGGTCAGTGAATTCAATATCAAAAGTAGAATTATCATCTTTAATTAGGTATACAGGTTCTTCTTTAGAGGTATTGTATTCAATGAGTTGAACCGATTGAAGTTGTCCTCCTTTATGACTTAATTCCAAACTGATTTTATCATTGGCTATTGTTGAAGTAGCAAATGTTGAACCAGCCAATTTAAAGGCTCCTAATTGTTGAGTCTCTTGAACTTGATCAGTTGCTATTGACTCCGTTTTATAATCTGTAGTAGCAGCATCTGGCTGCTCTTTTAAAGGGCTTTGCTCTTTTTCAACTTGTTCTTGTTGCTGCATTTCTGCAAGCTCTTCAGCAGTAGGTTGATTGATATAAAACATATAGATCAGTATCCCAAAGATGAGTACAAAACCTATAATCGAATTGACGTCTAATTTTTTTTCTTCCATAACTTATATTCACTAAGTGAAAAACACTTAATCTTAGTTGTTTTTATGAGCACAAGCAGCCTTTACAAAATTTACAAACAGTGGATGAGGATTGAGAACCGTACTCTTGTACTCTGGATGGTATTGTACTCCTACAAACCATGGGTGCTCTGGCAGTTCAACAATCTCAACTAAATTCGTTTCTGTATTGATTCCCGAAGCCTTCATTCCATTCGCTTCGATTTGTGCTCTGTAATCATTGTTAAATTCAAAACGGTGACGATGTCTTTCTGAAATCACATCCGCATTTGAATAAATTGAAGCTGCTAAACTTCCAGGAACTAATTGACAATCCCAGGCTCCCAATCGCATGGTACCCCCTTTGTGAGTTACCTCCTTTTGCTCCTCCATAAGATTGATTACAGGATTTTTACAATCCTCATCCATCTCAAGTGAGTTAGCGTCTTTAATTCCCAATACATTTCTAGAGAATTCAATCACAGCCATCTGCATTCCTAAACATATTCCTAAAAAGGGAATATTGTTTTCTCTTGCATACTGAACAGCCTTGATCTTTCCTTCGATTCCTCGTTCTCCAAATCCAGGAGCTACCAAAATACCGTGTAGTCCTTCTAATTCTTCTTCTACCTTGTCTACCGTAAGATGTTCTGAATGAATAGATTTTACATTGACCTTAACTTCATTTTCAGCACCAGCGTGTATAAATGATTCCAAAATAGATTTATAGGAGTCTTGTAATTCTACGTACTTACCAATGAGTCCAATTTCAACAACGTCTTTTGGATTTTTATGTCTCGATAAAAAGGCCTTCCACTGATCCAAATTAGGCTCAGTATATCCTTCCAATTTCAATTTGTCAATCACTACGCGATCCAATCCTTCCGATTGCATCATAAGAGGCACATCGTATATGGTAGAAGCGTCAATCGATTGAATAACCGCTTCTTTCTTTACATTGCAAAACAGAGCTAACTTTCTCTTGATGTCATCACTGAGTTCGTGTTCTGTTCTACAGACAAGAACATCGGCTTTAATTCCACTTTCCATCAGTGTCTTAACCGAATGCTGTGTTGGCTTCGTCTTAAGCTCTCCTGCTGCGGATAAGAAAGGAACTAGAGTCAGGTGGATTACCATGGCATTATCTTCTCCTAAATCCCATAAGAGCTGACGAACAGCTTCTATATAGGGAAGTGATTCAATATCCCCAACAGTACCTCCAATTTCAGTAATTACGATATCGTAATCACCGCTATTTCCTAAAATTTGAACGCGATCTTTAATCTCGTTGGTGATATGAGGAATTACCTGAACCGTTTTACCAAGGAATTCTCCACGGCGTTCTTTTTCAATAACAGATTGGTAAATTCTACCTGTAGTAACGTTGTTTGCTTGAGAAGTTGTCGAGTTTAAGAAACGCTCGTAATGACCTAAATCCAAATCAGTTTCAGCTCCATCATCAGTTACAAAACACTCTCCGTGTTCATAGGGGTTAAGGGTTCCTGGATCCACATTGATATACGGATCTAGCTTTTGAATTGTTGTTCTATAGCCTCTTGATTGCAGTAGTTTGGCTAATGAAGCTGCTATAATTCCCTTTCCTAAGGAAGAAGTTACCCCTCCTGTAACAAATATGTATTTAGTTTGTGACATCTTGCGTTTACTTGATTTATCAACGCAAGCAAAAATACAAATTGGAAATGGAATTCGACTGATTTTTACTGAAAATACCTATATTTATTTGAAAATAACCCTTTATACATGAAAAGAAGAGATTTCATAGGAACTGCAGCAGTTTCTACAATAGGACTTACAGCCTATCCAAAAGATTATATCAACAAAAGCGAAGACAAAAAGTTTGAACTCAAGAACAATATCAATCACTCTGTTTGTGAGTGGTGTTTTAACGATATTCCATTGGAAGAATTTTTACAAACTTTAAACGAGCTCGGCATTAAAAATATTGACCTCCTCGGACCTAAAGACTGGCCTTTACTGCACAAATACAACATTAATTGTTCGATGTGTAATGGAGCTGAAATCAGTTTAACAGAAGGATGGAACGATCCACAATACCATCCAGAGCTTATCAAACGCTATTCTGAAATGATCCCAAAAGTCGCTGAAAACGGATTTAAAAACCTTATCTGTTTTAGTGGAAACCGAAGAGGAATGAGTGATACAGACGGCCTGGCTAATTGCATCATGGGTTTAAAACAAATCATGCCGCTTGCAGAAAAACACGGTGTAGTCATTCAAATGGAACTCTTCAACCAACAAAACCACCCAGATTATATGTGTGATAGCTCTGCTTGGGGAGTAGCACTTTGCAAGGGATTGGGATCAGATCACTTCAAATTGTTATACGACATCTATCATATGCAAATTCAAGAAGGAGATATTATTAAATCCATCAGAGATAATCACCAATACTTTGGACACTATCACACAGCTGGAGTACCTGGTAGAAATGAAATTGATGAAACTCAAGAGCTGTACTACCCTGCTATTATGAAAGCCATTCTAGAAACTGGCTATACCGGCATTGTCGCTCAGGAATTTCTCTGTAAATACGACGACAAAATCGATTCTTTAAAAAAGGCGTTTAAAGTATGTGATGTCTAATCAAATAGTTTAATATCCATGTTTTCATAACGAAGGATATACGAACTTCTATTGAAATAACCACTTTGTAAACTGTCTTGCACAAACCCTAATCGGTGGGTGATGTAAGGCAGTTTTCTCTTTAAATACTCAGACTCCTGACCCAAAACTTCCAAGGCGGTGTACAAGGTTAAATCATATCCTCTTAAAGCGTAGCGATCTGGATAATACCCAAAGCGCTCTTCGAATTCTTGTGCAAAGGAATCATCATTGAGCAGTGTGTAGAAATTTGGATAACTAAAGTTGAGGTTAGTCAATTGCTGTTGATCGACGATATCATTCTCAAAAGCTCTGCTAAAGTTAGTTGTAAACATTTTAATTCTAACAGAATCTCTTAAAGAAGAGTTCAACATTGAACTGATCGAAGAGGCTAGTTTAACATTTTGAGTTTCCACAAACACCCAATTCGGAATAATTGAATCTAATCGAGAAGATAAGGTGTCTACATCTACCGAAACTTCTTTGATAAGCTCCATTTCAATGGCGTTTGGAAACTGCTTAACAATAGCATCTTTAGCCTTGATATTCAATGAATCTGCGACAATCAATACATTTTCATTGCTGTAACGAAGAGAAGCCAATTTCAAAACACGCGCTCTAAAAATAGAATCGGAAGGAATCGGCAAATGTGCCTTTGGGTACTTAAACGTATTTTCTGATTCTGAAGGATAGACAATTGGAATGTCTTTTCTCATCGCATAAGCAGTAGCAGCTCTATAGGTTCGACTGCTCAATGGACCGATAATTGCATCCATTTCCAAACTGTCTAACTCCATTAATCGAATTGATAAATGAGTGTTGTTCAACTGAGTATCAATCGGTATAGGTGTGATATTGATATCGTGCTGTTTGAGGTGCTCAATCGCCATAAGCGCTCCTTGATAAAAGTGGATACTCAGCTTCATATCCCTTCTCGCCTCAAAAGTCTTCTCCATTAGAAGAGTGTCCAAAAGAGCTGATTTATCTGTTCTAAAGGGAAGTGGATAGCTAATGGTGTAATTTTTTGAATCTCTAAAATAAGGTTCAAAAAGCGGTTTTCTAAATCCGAGTTTATAGGATATGGACTCTTGATTATAGGGCCTTACCTTTAGGTTCATTCCAATTTGAAGTCCAGTCAACAAAAGACCTGGATTGTAATCTAAAATAGTTTCTAATGGAACCTGGTAACGCCTTACTAAATCGTAAAATTTCTCTTTGGGACCAACTCGGTGAACAATGTACTTTTGCGCGGGAATTTCCTTTCTTATAAAGATGGAGTCTCCAACACTAAGCGCATTCTCCAATGCAATTGGAAGTGCAATCTCAACTCCTGTGGGAAGGGAATTAAAATCCGATGAAAGATGTGGATTGAGCTTTAAAAAGGAATCTTGACTTATTTGAAAATCTTTGAGAATTCTCCATCGATTATCAGTTTGTCGAATCTTATAGCTGCCTATCTGTTGGGCATTGCCAAAAAGACTCAACAAAAAAAATAAAGCGAGTAAATTCCTTTTTATAAGCATTATTCCCATTCTATAGTAGCTGGTGGCTTAGAGCTTATATCGTATACAACTCTGTTAACACCAGGTACTTTGTTGATTATATCGTTTGATACTTTTTGTAAAAACTCATAGGGAAAATTAACCCAATCAGCAGTCATACCATCGGTACTTTCTACTGCTCTAAGCGCAACACATTTTTCGTAGGTACGCTCATCCCCCATAACTCCTACTGAGTTAACAGGCAACAACATTGCTCCTGCTTGCCATACCTTATCATAGAGTCCCCATTCTCTGAGACCATTGATAAAGACCGCGTCAACTTCTTGTAGAATTCGAACTTTTTCAGCTGTAATATCACCTAAAATACGAATACCCAATCCAGGACCTGGAAATGGATGTCTTCCGAGTAATTTAGGGTCTATTCCCAAGGCAGCCCCTACTCTTCTCACCTCGTCCTTAAAGAGTAATTTGAGTGGTTCTACTACCTTTAATTTCATATAATCTGGTAATCCTCCAACATTGTGGTGACTTTTAATAGTCGCAGATGGACCACCAGTAGCAGATACTGATTCAATCACGTCTGGATAAATAGTTCCCTGACCCAACCACTTTGCATCTTCAACCTTATGTGATTCGTCGTCGAACACATCGATAAATACCTTGCCGATGGCTTTTCTTTTTTGTTCAGGATCACTAATACCTTTAAGAGCTTCTAGGAATCGATCAGAGGCATCTACTCCTTTTACATTGAGTCCCATATGCTCGTATTGATCTAATACTTGAGAAAACTCATCCTTTCTAAGAAGTCCATTGTTTACAAAAATACAGTGTAAATGATCTCCAATAGCCTTGTGAAGTAAGACAGCAGCTACTGTTGAATCAACCCCGCCAGAAAGTCCTAAAATCACCTTTTCAGTACCGACCGTCTTTTTGAGCTCGTCCACCGTTTCTTGCACAAAAGAATCAGGAGTCCAGTCCTGATTAACTCCTGCGATGTCTACTAGGAAGTTCTTGAGCATTTTTGCTCCGTCAGTTGAGTGATAAACCTCTGGGTGAAATTGAATCGCATAGGTAGTTTCTCCTTCGATCTTATAGGCTGCATTTTCTACATCCTCAGTACTTCCTATGAGTTTTGCATTGGTAGGAAGGTGCTTGATCGTGTCTGAATGACTCATCCACACCTGAGAACCCTTATCAACTCCGTCGAAAAAGTGATCCTCGTGATCTAAATAAGACATCTTTGCTCTTCCGTATTCTCTCGTATTAGAAGGTGCTACTTCACCACCACCAAAATGAGCCAAATACTGTGCTCCATAGCATACTGCTAAGAGTGGTTTAACCCCCTGAATTTGTGACAAATCAGGATGAGGAGCATCCTCTGATCTCACCGAAAATGGTGATCCAGACAGGATTACAGCTTTGTAAATATCTAAGTTCTCTGGAAGTTTATTGTAAGGTTTAATCTCACAAAAAATGTTGAGCTCTCGTACTCTCCTAGCGATGAGTTGAGTATACTGTGAGCCAAAATCTAAAATAAGGACGTTATTATGCATGCGCAAAAATAATAATTTGAACGTTAATTAGAAGTTCATTTTAAAGCTATTTTCAAGAATACTTCTCAAAAACAATTTTTACAAGGACTAATCAGTATCTATGACTTCAAAAATATTGCCACGATTAGTTCATAGAGTCTAAAATTTCTCTGATATCCTCCTGATCAGTCTCCGGATTTATAAAACAAAAACGGGCAATCGATTCCATTTTTCCGTCTATTTCATAATAAGTAGGAGTCACAAGTGCTACGTTATCCTCTAAGTTTTTTAGAGTCCACTTTCTGTAGTCATCTGAGGTCCAACCCTCTCTTTTAAACAGAACAACCGATAGGCTCACCGGTCGAACCATCGATAAATACGAATAATCCTCCTCAATCATCTTCGCTGCTTGAGCTGCTAGACTGAGCGCGGAGTTCACAGCTTTTTTATAGCGTTCGGTACCGTGCATTGCCAATGAAAACCACAGTGGTAATCCCCTAAGTCTCCTGGTGAGTTGGATTTGATAATCCGAAGGATTAAACCCTTCCATTCCTTTTTGATTGAAAATCTCAAGATAAGAACCGTGTTGCGAATGAGCATTTTTAGCTAATTCTGGATTTTTATAAATAATTGCACCACAGTCGTAAGGAGCAAAAAACCACTTATGAGGATCAATAGTAATACTATCTGCTAACTCAATCCCTTTAAATTCACCTCTTACAGTATCTGACATGAGTGCTCCTCCCCCATAGGCAGCATCGACGTGCATCCAAAGATTGTGTTGACTACAAAACAATGCAACCTCATCCAGGGAATCAATAATACCAGCATTGGTTGTACCCGCACTAGCAACTACCGCAAATACGCGATCCTGATCTTTAGTTGACAACTCCTTAAAAGTCTGGTTTAAATCGTTGCTTCCAAGTGGGTCTTGAGTTTTAATTGCAATGATATCAGCATCGATAATCTTTGCCATACTTTTAACTGAAGAATGGGCTTGAGAAGAACAAAGAATAATTCCTCTCGATAATTTATTCTCCTTAGAATTTGATCTCCAGGCCTCTCTAGCCGTTACAATAGCCGATAAATTAGCTGCAGTTCCACCACTTGTAAACACTCCAAAAGATCCTTCTGGAAGACCCGTAAGGGATACGATCCAAGACATGGCCTCGTTTTCACAAAAGATTCCACCTGCACCCTCCATCCAATAGGATCCGTGAATAGAGGAAGCTGCTGTTACTAAATCAAAAAGGATTGCGGCCCTGGTAGGAGCTGCAGGAACAAAGGCTAAATGCTTAGGGTTATCGATAGATACTGTGTGCTTAACCAATACTTCTCTAAAGAGTTCGAAGGCCTTTACACCTCCAATACCTTTGTCTGTAATAGTCTCGCCAACCTTCTCTTTGAGCTCCTCTTCAGAGATTGCCAATCCCATTTCAGGATCGGACTTCGTAATTCTGTTAATCGCATATTTCATTACATCCATGGTCATTTCAACCACATCGATGTCAATATTGTGCATCATAACTAAAGTTTTAAAATGGTGAATTCCTTTTTCAAGGGATTTAAATTCTTTAATAAGGCTTCTTTAAAAGTATGGGGATACTCTAGATAGAACTCTGAAAAGTTAGTATTGCGTTCTTGTAAGCCTTCTCTTGGGAATAATTCCTCCTGTAAATCGACCAATCGAACGACCTCAGAACTGAGTTTGTGTTTCTGAGCCTTTAAAAGCCTTTTTTCAAGTTTGGCTACTCCCTTCAATTGTTTTTTCTCCTGTGCCTTTACTGCGCCTAAAAACGAAGCATCCGTTTGTTTTGCAATCTCGTAGAGCGCTTCAAAATGTTCGTTTAATTGATTTTTTATAGGACTTAAGTCTATATCAATATTTGATATTTTACGGATGTGCTTATTGATTAAATCCCCTCTCTTTAAAAACAAATCAGCATTGGACAGCCCTAATTTGTCCATTTTAACGGATTGTTTTTTTGAAATAATCAGCACCGAATCTCTAATCATTAGAATTGGAAACGGAATTTCTTGAGCCTCAAACATGGATTTAAGCTCTAACCAATAGGCCAATTCTCCTCCACCTCCAATATAGGCGAGATTAGGCAAAATCACTTCCTGATAGAGGGGTCTGGTAATCACATTTGGAGAGAAACGCTCAGGATGCTGCTCTAATTCTAATTCGAGTTCCTCTTTAGTAAACTTTAGATCGGTGTTTAAAACAGTATACACAGTATTTTCTTCTACTATTCGCTCTCTTAAACCCTCTTTTAAATAGAAAAAATTGAGTTCTCTAGGGTTTACTTGAATTGAATAAGACTCTTTGGTCAGTAGCTCAATTTGTTCACTGACCTTTTTAAATCCAATTTGATTGAACAGATCCTTCTTGATTTGAGGGATAAATAATTCTTTGAGTTCTTTCTTATTGGGTTCTAAAACGACTAGACCGTCTTCTTTAAACAATTCATTGGCTAAATAAAAGGTCGCCTCGCTAAGTGTTGAGTGATCGACATAGGCCTTTTTAAATAGGTCTATTAGGTCTTTTGCAGCCTTAGAGGTTCCTAATTCAGCTTCTAAGAGTTTCATTACCGTCTGAAGACCATCGGTTTTAAAAGCTCCTACGCCTCCTGTTTGCGCTTCTTGTCCCTCCCATCGAAACACCTTACCTCTGAGGTAAAAATGATTGATTTCTTCGAAGTCGTGATCCTCAGTTGCCATCCAATAAATTGGGACAAACTCACAATTAGGATGAGCTTCTTTAAGGGATTTACAGAGATTGATTACAGAGATAATCTTGTATAAAAAATACAAGGGTCCCGTAAAAAGGTTTAACTGATGTCCAGTAGTGACCGTATAGGTATGTTCACTGGACAATTGATCTATTCGATCTAGGACAAAATCAGAGGTATCTACCTCTTTGTACTGCTTCTTTAAACAGCTTACCAATCGTTTTCTATGAGTTTTTGAAAAAGTACTTTTTAAAGCTAACTGCTTTTCAAATCCTTTGAGGTCTGGTGTATTGCCATAAAATGAACTCAGATTATTTGATCCATTGATATAGTCGATAATCAAATCGGAATAATAGGTTGTATCGCTATATGATAGATGTTCTAAACTCATAGGTATTTGAAAATATAAATATAAAACACTTCCATAAGATATCGGGCTAAATATCAATTTTTAAGGGGTTTTTAACTAAATAGAGTGT
>DAIRFL010000241.1:0-2584 GCA_036795105.1 Flavobacteriaceae bacterium
CTCAAGGAGATTACGGTGGAATTGCTGGATGGCACGAAGATGGAGGATCCATCACCTCTGCTGTTAGAAACAACCCTCCTAATGCTTTTGGTCTCTATGGAATGGCTGGTAATGTTGCTGAATGGGTAGCGGATGTATATCGTCCTATCATCAACGATGGTCTTAGTGACTTCAACTACTTTAGAGGAAACATCTATGAAAAAGCAGCCATTGGACAAGACGGAACCACTCAGGTTTATACTCAGGCACAACTTGATACGCTTATCAATGGTAAATTAGCCCTAAAAGCACTTCCTGGAGAAACGGTAAAAGTTCCTCTCGATGAAAAAGACACTTATCTAAGAGCTAACTTCTCAAAAAGCGATAACAGAAACTTTAGAGATGGGGACTTAGAATCTTCAACTGATTTCTACAGATTCTTACAAGAAGGTGACAACTACTCTATGTACAACGCTCCTAAGCATCAAAAGCGCGATAGTTTAATCGAAGCATTTGACAAGTCAAACAACAGAACCACACTGATCTCTGACAACACAAGAGTGATTAAAGGTGGTTCTTGGAAAGACAGAGCTTATTGGTTGGATCCTGCTACAAGAAGATTCTTACCAGACTATATGGCTACTGACTTTATCGGATTTAGATGTGCGATGTCACACCTTGGATCTGATTCAAGAGGTAAAGCCAAGACTCCATTCTTTAAAGCTGGAAAATAACACCCTAATGGATGCCAAGCAATTGCATCAGCTCTTTTTAAAACAAGAAGCAGTATGCACTGACTCTAGGGCCATCACCAAAGGTTCAATTTTCTTTGCGCTTTCAGGAGATCACTTTAACGGAAATAAGTTTGCCGAGCAAGCCTTAGAAAATGGAGCTTCCTATGTTGTGATTGATGAAAAACAATATCACAAAGAAGATCCACGCTACCTCTTAGTTCCGAATAGCCTCAAGGCCTTACAAGAACTCGCAACAACTCACAGAGCTTATTGTAAGACTCCTATTATAGCTCTTACGGGTTCTAATGGAAAAACGACGACCAAAGAACTCATCCATGCCGTATTAAAAAGCCAATACAATACCCTAGCAACCAAAGGAAACTTCAACAATCACATCGGAGTTCCCCTAACCCTACTCCAACTCACCAAAGAAACCGAACTAGCGATTGTAGAAATGGGCGCCAATCACCTAAAGGAGATACAAGAACTAGCATCTATTGCACAACCAAATTACGGTTATATTACCAATTTTGGAGAGGCACATTTAGAAGGGTTTGGATCAAAAGAAGGCGTCATCAAAGGTAAATCAGAGCTCTACGATTATCTAAAGGAGCATCAGCAATCTATTTTCTACAACCCTAGAGACAAAAAACAAATAGAACTCTTAAAAGACTACAGCAAAAAAATTAAGTGTCCAGAGAATGAACTCACTACAGACACTCAAAATGATTTCTTAAAGATTAATTATAAGGGAATCAGCATTCAAAGTAAACTCGTTGGAAGCTACAATGCAGACAATATTGCAGCAGCAATCGGAATTGGAGAATACTTTAATATACCACTTGAGAATATTAAAGAATCGATTGAGGGATACCAGCCTAAAAACAATAGATCAGAACTCATTCAAAAAGATTCGAACACCATCATCCTAGATGCTTATAATGCCAACCCTTCTAGTATGAAAGCTGCTCTTGAAAACTTCGAAGAACTCAAAACAGAAAAAGACAAGGTACTCATTCTAGGAGCTATGTTAGAATTGGGATCCTATGCTGAAGCGGCTCATAGAGAATTAATTGCACAGGCATCTTCTATTGCCAAAAGTGTGTACTTGGTAGGAAAGGAATTCCAAGATATAACAGGTCAAAGCTTTAAAAGCACAGATGATCTAAAGGAGCATTTAAAAAACAATCCCCTAACAAACTCCTACATCCTCATTAAAGGATCGAGAGGGATTGCATTAGAACAACTTTTAGAAGTAATCTAATCCTTAACCGTATTCGTTGTTTTAATAACGATTACACCACTTGCTCCTAAGAAACCATATTTATTAGTCTCGGCTAAAGAACGAAGCACTTTCACATATCTAATTGAAGGTAAATTAACATCATTAGGTGGATACTGTCTCACAGCTCCATCAACATCCCATGCAGCATATTGAGAAGCGGTATTAATAGATTCATTTCCTCGTAAAACTATATTACCATTTACAATTCGATGGTTCCCTAAATACCAACGTATTGCACGAGCTAAAGTTGGTGCATTCACATCCACATGATATTCATTGTACTGAGATGCTTCTTCTTTCTTTTTAAGTTCCTTCTTTAATTTTCGTAATTCTTTCTTCGAGAGCTCCTTTGCTTCAATGGTATCTTGAGCAACAACATTAAAAGAAAACAAGCCCAAAACAAATAATAAGAGTAGTGATTTCATAATAGTAATAATTAAGATTCATTGTAAATCTATCAAATAATGTACCGTATTATAAAAGTAATCGATAAAAGGACAATTAAGGCAGTTAAATGACTGAAAATTAAAGGAAGGCTATAATATTTTTAAAAACACATAAAAAAGCGAATTTTAAAACATTAATA
>DAIRFL010000242.1:0-2580 GCA_036795105.1 Flavobacteriaceae bacterium
CTAATGCAATGAATAAATAATTTTTCATAATATCGAATCTATTTTTGTCGCTGCAAAAGTGCTAATGCAATGTTAACTTAATGTTAAGTCAAAGTTATTTTGAAGTAAAAAAAAGAGGAGCACTTAAAATGCTCCTCTACACTAAAAATTGTTTGACAAAAACGATTCGATTTTAGTGGTCTATTAGACAATGCAAATATGACATCTAAACTATATCAAAAAGTAAAGTCAGTATTAACTAATTGTTAATTGTCAACTAAAATTTCATCTTGAGACTATTTGTCCAACTCTAAAATTGTCTCTAAGAGTAATTGAACACCATTAGCCATATCTTCAATGGATGAATATTCATCTGGAGAATGAGAAATTCCACCTCTACTAGGAATGAAAATCATTCCAGTGGGGGCAATATGTGACATTTCTTGAGCATCGTGACCTGCACCAGATGGCATACGTTGATTGGAATACCCAAGCTTGGTTGCACTAGCTTCAATCACATCTTGGATTCTTATATCGGTAAGCGCTGCTTTTCCTGTTGCACTGATGGGTTTAAATTCAAAACTCACTCCCGACTCTTTTCCGAGTTGATTTGCTTTGGATTCAATTTCAGCAAAGAGCATATCAATTTTATCCTCACTGAGGTCTCTGAGTTCTAAGGAGAGTTCTACTCTACCTGGCACCACATTAGGAGCTCCTGGAAATGCTTGAATACGGCCAACAGTCCCCACCTGTGTTCCGGGATGTGAAGTCACCACCTCATTGACCATTTGAGTAAATTTTGCCGCAGCTAATAGGGCGTCATATCGTTTGTCCATTGGAGTCGTTCCTCCGTGATTCGACATCCCTTTGACGATGACATCCCACCAACGCAGTCCAACAATACCTTGTACCACTCCAATATCTAATCCTTTTTCTTCGAGTATTCCTCCCTGTTCAATATGAAGTTCTAAAAAAGCGTGAAGGCTTCCGTGTTCTCGAGCGATAGAAAGCACCTTTGAAGCATCACCTCCCAATCGCTCTATTCCCTCTGCATTGGTATAACCTGATTTGGTCTTTACCTCTAAAGAAGCAGGAGTCAAAGCACCAGCCAGTGCTCTAGATCCAAATACTCCACTCTCTTCATTTGAAAAGATGATGAGTTGCAATGGGTGTTTTGTAGTATAATTATTGTCGACTAAGGTTTCGATAAGCTCAATAGCACCTAGGGATCCTACTTGTCCATCGTAATGTCCTCCATTGGGCACACAATCTACATGTGATCCAAAGGCGATGGGTTTAAGTTTATTATTTGTTCCCTTTCGATTAGCGATTAGATTTCCTGCAGCATCTCTGTGAACCTGCATTCCCAAATTTTCTAATTTTTCCTGAATCATTGAAAGAGCAGCGATATTGTAATCGCTGAATGCGATTCGATCATTGCCATTGGTTTCAGGATTATGTCCGTAGGATTTAAGAGTCTTCCAACTCTCTTCAAGACGATTCTGGTCAATGCTAATTGTTTGAGCTAAACTCAATTGAATAGTCAAACTTAGTAGTGTAAAAAAAAGTGATCTCATAGGTGTTTGTTTGCTTATTGCTAAAGGTAACAATAATTCAGAACTCCTATAAAATCACTTCTGGAGAATTATAAGTCTATTCTAAAATCAGGTCGCTGTAACGCGCATTGATGTGAACTGATCGTTTATTGGAATTCGACTTGTGATATCCTTTGATGATCTCTTGATTTCCCATGGAGGTCTTATCGACTGTTAGAGAAGAGGAAGGGTTCCAATTGGAGTGAATTCCTCTGTAGTACAAATCAAAAGCGGTATCAGGCATACTGAGTGTCGCTTCGGTATTCTCTAAAGTGAGCTCAATAGACTTGAATTGATTTCCAACCTTATTAATCACTAAATGACCGAAAGATCCATTGAGCCAAGCATTCTCATCGACGCTGCCTATAATCACATCACTAGTATTAGAGTCGAGTGATAAGTTCTTCACAGTGTCGATCGTACAGTCATTTACAAAATGTAAATTGAGTTTACCAGCCTCCCAATTCGTTACATCCATCTTTGATTGAGAAACCTCAAGCTGAGTGTTTTCTCCACTGATATGATCAGCCTTGAGCTCTGTGTAATTTAAATGCGCCTGAAGATCATGAGCCCCCTTTAGTTCAGTAGTTCCATAACGAACATCTAATTCTACCTGAGCGTATTTAGGCACTTTAATCACTAGTTGTTTGTGCTCAGAATCAACAGCGTTTCTGTAAACCCAAGTATTTTGTCGATCGTTGATTCTTCTAACGACAATTTCTTCTCTACGAGCTTCTCTAGCCTCTTGTCTAGCTTTAACACGTTCTTTTAACTCATAAACCCGATGATTGATACGTTCGGTCAATTCCTTTTTACGGGCTTCCAATCGAGCTCTACGCTCTTCATTAGATTCATCATTATTAACCATACTTGCAATTTCCTTCGCCATTGCTTCGAGTTGGGGAGCTAGGTTTTCTTCAATTTGTCTTCCAAATTCTTCCATCTTTGGCTCTAACTCTTCTTCAAAGTTTTTAGCCCACTTTTCAATGTCTTTACCGTACTTTTC
>DAIRFL010000243.1:0-2564 GCA_036795105.1 Flavobacteriaceae bacterium
CATCACTAAACCTCCATAACTTATAGTAGGGTTGGTATAATTAAAAAAATAAAGCGATCTGTTTCTAAATGCTAAATAAATCCACATCCAAGAAAGAGGAATATATATGGTTCTCGTATGCCAGTATTCCCAATGCAACTTTTTGTGAAACCATATTTTAAGATCTAAGAGCTTCATAGTTGAATCAGTTCATCTTTGATATGATCGTAGTATTTAAATTCTTTGAGCTGGTCGCCAAAAAGGATTTGAGTGGTGCTGATGGTTTGTGGTCCTAAAACTCTTTTCATTACAATTCCATTTTCTAAATCCTCACTCTTATGAGTGTGAAAGTTCCACTGAGATTCCTTGGTCAATTCCTCAGATTCGAGATAGTTTTTAAAGAGTTGTGTTCTCATATCAATTGCATCCTCGGTATACAATGTAGTACTTGACCAGATATGAGCCTCTTTTGGATTTACGGATTTACTTTTGAGTTCTACCCCTGTCCAACGTATCTCTATAAGATTATTTGTCTCAATGAGCACCAATGTAAAAGGTTCTACATTAGTTAAATCCATCGTTTCAAGCTGTTGGATTGGGTTTGCTGTTTTAGAGAGCTCCAAGAGTATCAATCCTCTGCTTTTTGTGTACTTTGAATTGGGTTGATGTTTTTTAAAAGCTCCATTAAGCAATACTAACACACGCTTTTTGTCACTACAGATCCAACTGCCACCTTTAAGTGGTTCTTTGGGGTATATTAGTCCTGAATCGGTCTTTATTAATTCGCATTGTGATCGCAGAGCGATTTCATCTCTATTAGAGCATATGAGTCGATGATCCTTCAGTGGAATATAGGTAAGCGTACACATGACTACTGATTTAAGCTCAGTCGATATCTAATGGTAGAAGGAGCGACACCAAAATTATCATCTATCTCAATAGCGCTAAGTGTTCTCAGCACTACTTTGATAATTGCTTGATGGTGTATGCTGTGTTCTAAGTTGTAGAGCAGTTCTCTTTGATAGCTTGATTTTATGCTCTTTTGCTGATTGCTTAAAAATTGATAATCAACCTGGAGTTCTTTGTCTTCCTTGAGGAGATTTAAAAGAATCTGATCTAATGCAGATAGAGCAGCATTGGGATCTAATTCAATAAGAGGATCTCTTTTGCGATTGTCGTAACATACAATTCCAGATTCATAACCACTATCCAATGCTTGGAACAATTCAACAATATGTCTTATGTGTTGTCCAATACTGGCATTTGATAATTCTTCAAAAGATTGACTATAGATTTTTTGATCTATTTGTTCAAGTAGGTTTTGAAGTTGTGATAGGTTGGTTTTAATGTCAGATATCATCATCAATACTTAGTAATTCTAAAAATACTATAAAAAATCAAATAATTAGGTTATTCGAATTAATTCATGGTATTTAAAACACTAAGCAGCTCATTGGAGTCGAGTCGAACTTTATAATTCGCATCGTGATAGATGTACTTAACTTTTTTATCTGCTCCAAGTACGACAACCGCTGGTACAGGTAAGATTCCAGAGTGATCTCCAGATGATTTTTTAGCGATGTACTTATTGGTTTTATCAGAAGTGTAGAATGCCAATCCCATTTTTTGAATTAAAACAGCATCCTTATCGGAATACAATTCATATTCAATTTTATTTTTCTTTAAAGATTCTTTGATGTTGACAGCATCTTCAGGACTGATGGCGATGATTCTATATCCTAAATCTTTAATTTGTGATTCTACATCAGTGAGCTCAGCGAGTTGTCTGTTGCAATAAGGGCACCAGCCACCTCTATAGATAACAACGACTGCCTTTTGGTTGTTTAATATCTCGTAAAGAGCTGTTGAAGTTAATTCACCATCGACGAGAGTACCGTCTGGAATGGTTTGTCCAAGCTCAATAGGAGTGATGGATTCTGGTGAGTTCCAGACTTGTGCAGTTGCAACAATACTTAAAAATAAAAAGAAATTTAGAGAGAGGGTTTTAATTGACATCATTAGAGGGTTTTAGCTTTATTGAGTAATGAAAAGGCGAAACTAAAGCCTTCTTCTTTGAGTAGTACTTTTCCTTTTGGAGATATGATAAATACAGTTGGAAAGGCTGAAAAAGGGAAGGAGTTGTGAAATCTTCTACCCTCCATGCTTTCTCCGTCAATACTGATATTGATAAAGTGCTCATTGTAATAAGCGCCTAATTTTTCATCGGTAAAGGTGAATTTCTTCATTCGCTTACAGGGACCACACCAAGTAGCATATACATCTACAAATAGGGGTTTGTTTTCAGCTTGAGACTTTCGAATGGCCTCATTGAGACTGATTTGCTCAAATTGGATTCCCTTATTGGATTGCTTGTTAAAATCAACCTTTGGATTGATATAAAATATATAAAGAGCAAGAAAGCCAATAATGTATAATCCGTTGGAAATGTACTTGTTTTCAAGCCATTTCTTAATTGTGAAATAGAGGGTTTTAATCGTATTCATGGGCTAAATATATTGATTATAAAAAAGCTGATAAGTGGCTTTAAGATGAAATTAACGCATCTTCATAAAGTTGACATATGT
>DAIRFL010000244.1:0-2564 GCA_036795105.1 Flavobacteriaceae bacterium
GGATTAGAGAGCTCTCCAGCCGAATTTTTTATTGAATATAAATTCACAAAAGGCTTAGCGGAACACAAATACAATAAGGTTCTTGGAAATTATATCGGCGTAGGTTGTCGATTAAACTTCACCGACTGGTAAGTTGTATATATTTATAAAAATTGTCTAGTAAGATTTACATATGGATTTTGTGTTTTCAGCTGTTAAATAGCTCTTTCGTATTTGGGCAGGATTCCCCTTTCTATTTATCTGATAATAATATTACTGTAAAAGCGTATGAAGGGGTCCCTGTGGGAACTCAAGCAACATTAAATGATAAGACCTACACGCTTGTGAATCGACAAATGCTCGATTCATTAATTAAAGTCGAAGCTAATCTCTCCAATGTTGTTACCTCAGGTATTAAAAGCATGAAATCGCTATTTTTTAATCACAAATCTTTTAATCAGGACATTTCAAGTTGGGACACCAGCTCCGTTGAAGATATGTTTGCTATGTTTTCTGGTGCACTCGAATTTAACCAAGACATATCTTCTTGGGATGTGTCTAGAGTAAAAAACATGGAAAATATGTTTTCTTTCACAACTAAGTTTAATTCCGATTTAAATAGCTGGAATGTGTCGAGTGTAACTGATATGTCCTTCATGTTTATGGGGTCAGTTTATAAGGGGAATATATCTTCTTGGGATGTTTCTAGTGTAACTGATATGAGTGGAATGTTCAATACTAATTATAAATTTAATTCAGACATTTCTTCTTGGGATGTTTCTAGGGTAAAGGATATGTCTAATATGTTTGCTCTAGCACATGAATTTAATAGGGACATCAGCGCTTGGGACACCTCAAATGTAGAAACCATGGATGGAATGTTTCTAGATGCGGTTAGCTTTAATCAAGACATCAGCGATTGGGATGTAAGTAATGTGACGAATATGGAGCTACTCTTTGCAGGAGCCAATTCGTTCAATCAGGATATTAGTTCTTGGGATGTGAGTAGAGTAACCGATATGGGATTTATGTTTAGAAACAATACGGCCTTTAATCAAAATTTAGAAAACTGGGATACGGATAAAGTTGTATACTGTTATTGGTTTTCGAGCGAAGCTACGGCTTGGAAACTGCCCAAGCCCAAGTTTAAAAATTGTGAGGATTGATTAGTTGTCTAAAGTGAGTATATAATCGGTAGGAGATACCCCTTTGTATTTTTTAAATGCTCTGTAAAAAGTAGCCGAAGAATTAAAACCAGCCAAATCATAGATACCCGATAAATTGATTTTTCCTTTCTGAATTAGATCTATAGCGTGTTCTATTCGCAGTTCATTGATAAAATCGTTAAAATTTTTATGGTACTCTCTATTGATTACTTGAGAGAGATAGGTCTTATTAGTGCCAATGAGCAAACTGAGTTGCTGTAGTGATAATTTGTTGTTTAAAAAGATCTTTTTATCAATGAGTGTATTCAATATTTCAAGTACTTCATCAGTGTTGATTTTTCGTTTAATGAGCTCTTTGTATTTTGGATACAAAAGGTTTTGGTCTTCAGAAAACATGAGTAAATTAAAGAAGAACAAGGCTATGAGCAGATGACTAATCATTGGTAATAAAATTAGGCTTTGAGTTTGTGAGCGACCCAACACATAGTATAGAATTCCAGCAATTAATGCTCCAATAAAATAAACCCTTAAAGTATTGAACCAATAGAGTCCCGAAGATTCGATATCAGAAAATTCATTTTCAATCTTCTTTCGAAGCCTAATGATAGCTCTATTGGTATAGATAAAATAGACAATGGCCTGAATCACAAAAATCTTTCGAAGTATATTATCTAAGATATCGATCCAATACAAATCACCTGAAAATTTACTTTGACCTAAACTCGTCTGTTGTGCCCAAAGTAGCGTATCATCTAAATTAAAATAGAATATATGCAAACCACCAGCGACTACAAACATTACCAATGGGAGTGAAAGATAGTACCAGTAGCTTATTTTTTCATTGTCACTAACAATGTGTTTTATATAAAGGTAAAACAGAGGAAACAAAGACAAAATTGCCAAAACTCCTAAGGGATACGAATAGACGTAGAGTTCAAAATAATTAAATCTAAAAAAGGTACTCAATAACTGGCTAAGAGCTGCGCTAAAAAAAAAGATAAGTAAGATCAATTGATGTCTTTCTACAATCCACTTCCACTTGTAGAGCAGGTAGTACAATCCAAACATACATATAATAAAACTAGAGAGGTATATGATGTTAATGAGGTCGGGTATTAAGGATTCCCAAATCATAAAAAACAATGTATTATATGAGAATAGAATGGCTGAATTGTGTCTTAAATTTATGATAAATATCTATACTAATCAAAACAGACTATTATGAAAACAATCGTTCTCTCATTGTTCACCCTATTAGCAATAGGCACAGCTCAAGCCCAGTTAGGGTTTTTAAAAGGATCTTCAATTAATACCAATGTTCCAAATTCACGAATTTATATCAATGGTGAAAAAGTGGGGAATGGAAGCATTAACAATATTAAAGTTCCAAAAAATGATTGTATTAAAGTAGAGGTATAC
>DAIRFL010000025.1:0-14936 GCA_036795105.1 Flavobacteriaceae bacterium
GAACGTCAAAGAGGGATTTCTGTAGCGACTTCCGTACTTGCATTTTACTACAGAGACAAGAAAATTAATATTCTCGACACACCAGGTCACAAGGATTTTGCAGAGGATACCTTTAGAACGCTAACAGCTGTAGATTCAGTAATTGTGGTAATTGACGTCGCAAAAGGAGTTGAGGAACAAACGGAGAAACTCGTATCTGTTTGTCGTATGAGAAACATCCCAATGATTGTATTTATCAATAAATTGGACCGTGAAGGAAAAGACGCTTTTGATCTACTCGACGAAGTAGAACAGAAATTGGGATTGACGGTTACACCGATGAGTTTCCCAATTGGAATGGGTTACGAATTTAAGGGAATTTACAACCTCTACGAACAAAACATCAATCTCTTTAGCGGAAATTCAAAAACGAATATCGAGGATACGATTTCAATATCTGATATCAATGATAGTATTCTTGATGAATCTGTTGGCGAAAAAGCTGCTACAGATCTTAGAGATAATCTAGAACTTGTAGAGGGTGTCTATCCAAGTTTTGACAAAGAAGCTTATTTGGCTGGTGATTTGCAACCGGTATTCTTTGGTTCTGCGTTGAATAATTTTGGAGTTCGAGAACTATTAGATTGTTTTATAGACATCGCTCCTACCCCGAGGCCAAAGAAGGCTGAAGAGCGACTCGTAAACCCAGAAGAAGAAAAACTCTCTGGTTTTGTCTTTAAAATTCACGCCAATATGGACCCTAAACACCGAGATCGATTAGCCTTTATAAAGATTGTTTCAGGAACCTTTGAGCGCAATAAACCCTATTTACACACCAGAATCAATAAGAAATTAAAATTCTCCTCTCCGAATGCCTTTTTCGCTGAAAAGAAAGAGATTATTGATATTTCTTACCCTGGTGATATCGTAGGACTACACGATACTGGTAACTTTAAGATCGGGGATACCCTTACCGAAGGTGAGGATTTACACTACAAAGGTATTCCGAGCTTCTCACCAGAACACTTTAGGTATATCAACAATGCCGATCCAATGAAATCCAAACAATTGGAAAAGGGTATTGATCAATTAATGGATGAAGGGGTTGCTCAGTTATTTACCTTGGAACTCAATGGTAGAAAGGTAATTGGTACCGTAGGTGCACTTCAATACGAAGTAATCCAATACCGTTTGGAGCACGAATACGGAGCGAAATGCTCCTATGAAAACTTCCCCATTCACAAAGCTTGTTGGGTTGATACTGATGATGAAAAAAGCGAAGAATTTAAAGAGTTTAAGCGTGTGAAGGCAAAGTTCTTAGCAAAAGACAAGAAAGGTCAATTAGTGTTCTTGGCAGATTCTGCATTCTCACTTCAAATGACTCAGGACAAATACAAATCAGTAAAACTGAGGTATACCTCTGAGAAGGAATAAAAAATTAACTAACTAATCGAACTAAAAAAGCCAGCTAAATTAGCTGGCTTTCTTTTTATGCTTCTCCGGTAGGTCCACCAAAATTAAGTGGAATCGGAGGTTGATCGTATTCTTGAATTGGTCCGTGAACCTCTTCAAACTTCTTTACATTTTCATGAAGGGCCTTGAGAAGCTTTTTAGCGTGTTGAGGAGTGAGGATAATTCTACTCTTCACCTTTGCTTTAGGAGCTCCAGGCATTAGCGATATAAAGTCAACTACAAATTCTGATACCGAGTGGTTGATCACAGCGAGATTGGAATAAATCCCTTCAGCTGTTTTCTCATCGATCTCAATATTGATCTGTTGTTCTTTCTTTTGATCGCTCATCCCTTATGAAAATTTGAGTTCTTCTTTACGAGCTAAAAGTTGTTCGTATTCATCTTTAGAACCTACGATAATATTGTCGTATTCTCTAAGACCAGTACCAGCTGGTATCTTATGTCCTACAATAACATTCTCTTTCAATCCTTCTAGTGAATCAACTTTTCCACTAACAGCTGCTTCGTTCAATACTTTAGTAGTTTCCTGGAAGGAAGCTGCTGAGATAAACGATTTAGTCTGAAGCGAAGCTCTTGTAATACCTTGAAGTACTGGCGTTGCAGTTGCAGCTACAGCGTCTCTAGCAACCACTAGTGCTTTATCTTCACGCTTTAAGAGTGAGTTCTCATCTCTGAGGTCTCTAGCTGTAACGATCTGACCTGCTTTAAGGTGTTCTGAATCTCCAGCGTCTTCAACAACTTTCTTACCAAAGATCTCATCGTTTTCAGCAATGAAATCACTCTTATGAGCCAATTGGTTTTCAAGGAAGATGGTATCACCTGGATCCTGAATTCTAACCTTACGCATCATTTGTCTTACGACAACTTCAAAGTGCTTATCGTTAATTTTCACCCCTTGTAAACGGTAAACTTCTTGTACTTCGTTTACTAAGTACTGTTGAACTGCAGAAGGCCCTTTAATTGCTAAGATGTCTTCTGGAGTAATAGAACCGTCAGAAAGTGGCATACCCGCACGGATATAATCATTTTCTTGAACAAGGATCTGATTTGATAATTTAACTAAGTATTTCTTAATATCACCTGTCTTAGACTCAACGATGATTTCACGGTTACCTCTCTTGATTTTACCAAAAGAAATCACACCATCAATCTCTGATACTACAGCAGGATTCGAAGGGTTACGAGCTTCAAATAACTCAGTAACTCTTGGAAGACCTCCAGTAATATCCCCTGCTTTTGCAGATTTACGTGGAATCTTAACTAAGATTTTACCTTCAGAAATCTTATCTCCTTCTTCTACCATAAGGTGTGCACCTACTGGTAAGTTATAAGAACGAAGTGTTTCTCCCTTAGTGTTTTCAATATGAAGTGTAGGGATTAACTTTTTATTTCTAGATTCAGTAATCACTTTTTCTTGGAATCCAGTTTGTTCATCGATCTCAACTTGGTAAGTAACTCCTTGTTCAATATTCTCAAACGAGATTTTACCTGTAAATTCAGATACGATCACACCATTATATGGATCCCATTGACAAATAACATCTTCCTTCTTGATCTTCGATCCGTTTTTCACAAAGATTTGAGATCCATAAGGAATGTTATTGGTACTCAAGGTAAGTCCTGTTTTAGGATCTACTAATTTAATTTCAGATGATCTTGAGATAACGATATCTACAGCCTCACCATCATTGTTTTCTCCTTTAACAGTTCTAAGGTCTTCTATTTCAGCAACCCCATCGAATTTAGCGTGGAGTTTGTTTTCTTCTGAAATGTTACCTGCAATACCCCCTACGTGGAAGGTTCTCAGTGTTAACTGAGTACCTGGCTCTCCAATGGACTGTGCAGCAACAACTCCAACAGCTTCTCCTTTTTGAACCATTTTATTAGTAGAAAGGTTACGACCATAACACTTCGCACAGATCCCTTTTTCAGCTTCACAAGTAAGAGGTGAACGTACTTCAACACGTTCAACAGCAGAAGCTTCAACGCGTCTTACATCCACTTCATTGATCTCTTGTCCAGCTTCTAAGATTGCTTCTTCAGTAATAGGGTCGTATACATCGTTTAGAGAAACACGTCCTAAGATACGCTCTCCTAAAGATTCAACGATTTCTTCATTTTTCTTTAATGCTTCAACTTCAACTCCTCTTAATGTACCACAATCCTCAGAATTGATGATCACATCTTGAGAAACGTCAACTAGACGTCTTGTTAAGTATCCAGCATCCGCAGTTTTAAGTGCGGTATCGGCAAGACCTTTACGAGCACCGTGAGTAGAGATAAAGTATTCCAAAATTGAAAGACCTTCCTTAAAGTTAGAAAGAATTGGGTTTTCAATAATCTCTCCACCACCAGCATTCGATTTTTTAGGTTTCGCCATCAGACCACGCATACCAGTTAACTGACGAATCTGCTCTTTAGATCCCCTCGCACCAGAATCTAACATCATAAATACAGAGTTAAATCCTTGTTGGTCCTCACGGATACGCTTCATCGCAAGTTCAGTAAGCATTGCGTTGGTAGATGTCCAAACATCAATTACCTGGTTGTAACGTTCGTTGTTGGTAATCAGACCCATATTATAGTTTCCGATAATACCTTCAACTTGTACGTTTGCATCTTCGATCATTTTAACTTTCTCAGCTGGGATAATAATATCACCTAATGAGAATGACAATCCACCTCTAAATGCAAAATCATAACCCATCGCTTTGATACGGTCTAAGAATTCAGCAGTTTCAGGAACTGATGTTACTGATAAGATGTTTCCAATAATATCTCTAAGTGCTTTCTTGTTCAATACTTGGTTGATATAACCTGCTTGTTCTGGAACAACAGTATTAAACAATACTCTACCTACAGTAGTTTCAATGATTTGATAGGTAAGTTCTCCTTCTTCATTGAAGTCCTTCGCTCTTACTTTGATTCCCGCATTCAAATCAACGCGTTTCTCGTTTAATGCGATTGTTACTTCTTCAGAAGAATAAAAGGTCATTCCCTCTCCCTTAACTGGAAGTTCTGGAGTTGACTTACGCTCTTTGGTCATATAGTAAAGACCCAATACCATATCCTGAGATGGTACCGTAATCGGTGAACCATTTGCAGGGTTTAGGATATTGTGAGAAGCTAACATTAACAATTGTGTCTCTAAAATAGCTTCTGGTCCTAATGGTAAGTGAACCGCCATTTGATCCCCATCAAAATCCGCGTTAAATGCGGTACATGCTAATGGGTGAAGACGAATCGCTTTACCTTCGATTAATTTTGGCTGGAACGCTTGAATCCCTAGACGGTGAAGCGTTGGAGCACGGTTGAGCAGTACTGGGTGTCCTTTGATGACATTTTCTAAAATATCCCAAACTACTGGCTCTTTTTTATCGATGATCTTCTTAGCAGACTTCACTGTTTTTACAATACCTCTTTCGATCAACTTACGGATCACAAAAGGTTTGTAAAGCTCAGCTGCCATATCTTTTGGTAAACCACATTCGTAGAGTTTTAATTCAGGTCCTACAACAATTACAGAACGAGCTGAATAATCCACACGTTTACCTAATAAGTTTTGACGGAAACGACCTTGTTTTCCTTTTAAGGAATCAGATAGTGATTTTAAAGGACGGTTCGATTCAGTCTTAACCGCAGATGACTTACGAGTATTGTCAAAAAGTGAATCAACAGCCTCTTGTAACATACGCTTTTCGTTACGTAAGATTACTTCAGGAGCTTTGATTTCAACCAATCTTTTCAAACGGTTGTTTCTGATAATGACTCTACGGTATAAATCGTTTAAGTCAGAAGTCGCAAAACGACCTCCATCAAGAGGAACAAGAGGTCTTAATTCTGGCGGAATCACAGGGATTACCTTAAGAATCATCCACTCTGGATTGTTCTCTCTATTTTCTTGAGACTCTCTAAATGACTCAACAACTTGAAGTCTCTTTAAAGCTTCCGTTTTACGTTGTTTAGAAGTCTCAGTATTTGCTTTGTGTCTGAGCTGGTAAGACAACTCATCGAGGTCCAATCGCTTTAAGATGTCGATTAAACATTCAGCACCCATCTTAGCGATGAATTTATTTGGATCGCTGTCTTCTAAGTATTGGTTTTCAACTGGAATAGATTCCATGATGTTCAAATACTCTTCTTCTGTTAAGAAATCCATTTTTTGGAGCTCTTCTCCTTCAGCATTTTTAGCGATACCCGGCTGAATTACTACATAGCGTTCGTAGTAAATAATCATATCTAATTTCTTAGATGGTAAACCGAGTAAGTATCCTATTTTGTTAGGAAGTGAACGGAAGTACCAGATGTGAGCAACAGGAACCACTAGGTTGATATGACCTACGCGATCTCTACGTACTTTTTTCTCTGTAACTTCTACCCCACAACGATCACAAACGATTCCACGGTAACGGATTCTCTTGTATTTTCCACAAGCACATTCGTAATCCTTTACAGGACCAAAAATACGCTCACAGAACAATCCATCACGCTCAGGCTTGTGCGTTCTATAATTGATGGTTTCAGGTTTTAAAACCTCTCCTTTAGATGCAGCTAAAATAGATTCTGGCGATGCTAATCCTATTGAGATTTTATCGAACTTTTTTACTGCGTTATTATCTTTTTGTCTTGCCATAACACTATGGTGATCTAAGTTAATTCTTAATTAATACAATACTTCAAGCTGTAGCTTGTTACTCTTCTAAACGGATATCTAATCCTAAACCTTTTAATTCGTGCATTAACACGTTAAATGATTCAGGTAATCCTGGTTCAGGCATGGTCTCTCCTTTAACGATTGATTCGTAAGTCTTAGCTCTACCAATCACATCATCAGATTTAACCGTTAAGATTTCTCTTAGGGTTGCAGAAGCACCATATGCTTCGAGTGCCCAAACCTCCATCTCTCCAAAACGCTGACCTCCAAATTGAGCTTTACCTCCAAGTGGTTGTTGCGTAATAAGTGAGTAAGGTCCAATAGAACGAGCGTGCATTTTGTCGTCAACCATATGTCCTAATTTCAACATATAGATCACTCCAACTGTTGCAGCTTGATCGAATCGCTCTCCAGTTCCACCGTCATAAAGGTGTGTATGTCCAAATCTTGGAACACCAGCTTCATCTGTGTAACTGTTAATTTCATCTAAAGTAGCTCCATCAAAAATTGGTGTAGCAAACTTCTTACCTAGATTTTGTCCTGCCCATCCAAGCACCGTCTCATAAATCTGACCGATGTTCATACGCGATGGTACCCCAAGTGGGTTAAGAACAATATCTACAGGCGTTCCGTCTTCCAAGAAAGGCATGTCTTCGTGTCTTACAATACGAGCAACGATCCCTTTGTTTCCGTGACGTCCAGCCATTTTATCACCCACTTTAAGTTTACGTTTCTTAGCGATGTAAACCTTAGCGAGTTTCATAATACCTGCAGGGAGTTCATCTCCGACAGAGATGGTAAACTTATCTCTTCTAAGATTTCCTTGTAGGTCGTTTAATTTAATCTTGTAGTTGTGAAGTAAATCAGTGATGATATTGTTTAAATCAGCATCCGTAGTCCAAGATCCTCCAACAAGGTGAGCGAAGTCGTCCACTGCATTGAGCATTTTCATAGTGTACTTCTTCCCTTTTGGCAATACTTCTTCTCCGAGATCATTTAAAACTCCTTGAGAAGTTTTACCTGATACTAAAGAGAATAGTTTTTCAACCAAACGATCCTTGAGTTCTTGGAATTTTACTTCGTATTCTAATTCAAGCTTGTTAATCGCTTCTTTATCTTCAGAACGCTTGCGCTTGTCTTTGATAGATCTAGAGAATAACTTCTTGTCGATTACTACTCCTCTAAGTGATGGAGAAGCTTTCAAAGAAGCATCTTTAACATCTCCTGCCTTATCTCCAAAGATCGCTCTAAGAAGTTTCTCTTCTGGAGTAGGATCCGATTCTCCCTTTGGAGTAATCTTACCGATTAAGATATCACCAGGCTTAACTTCAGCACCAACTCTGATCATTCCGTTTTCGTCCAAGTCTTTTGTAGCCTCTTCAGAAACGTTAGGAATATCGTTTGTCAATTCTTCAGCACCTAGTTTAGTGTCTCTAACTTCTAGTGAATACTCATCAACGTGAATCGAAGTAAAGATATCTTCACGAACAACTTTTTCAGAGATTACAATCGCATCCTCGAAGTTGTATCCTTTCCAAGGCATGAAGGCAACTTTTAAGTTTCTACCTAAAGCTAATTCTCCTTGTTGAGTAGCGTAACCCTCACAAAGTACTTGACCTTTAGCAACCTTATCTCCTTTTCTTACGATCGGCTTCAAGTTAATCGAAGTACCTTGATTGGTCTTTCTAAATTTGATCAGTTCGTAAGTCTTAGAATCAGCATCAAAAGAAATCAATTGTTCTGTTTCAGTTCTGTCGTATTTAACAGTAACTCTTTCAGCATCAACATATTCAACAACACCAGCTCCTTCAGCATTAATCAGTACTCTTGAGTCAGCAGCAACTTGTTTTTCCAACCCAGTACCTACGATAGGAGATTCTGGACGCAATAATGGAACTGCCTGACGCATCATGTTTGATCCCATCAGTGCACGGTTCGCATCATCGTGCTCTAAGAATGGAATAAGCGATGCAGAAATAGATGCAATCTGGTTTGGAGAAACATCCGTATAGTGAACCTCAGATGGATCAACTACTGGGAAATCCCCCTCTTCTCTTGCAATAACTTTATCTCTTTCAATAGTACCGTCTTTCTTTAAAGGAATATTCGCTTGAGCGATTTTCTTTCCTTCTTCCTCTTCAGCACTTAGGTATTGGAAATCTTTAAGATCAACCTTACCATTTTCAACTTTTCTATAAGGAGTTTCTAAGAATCCCATTGGGTTCACCTTAGCAAATACAGAAAGTGATGAAATAAGACCGATGTTTGGTCCTTCAGGTGTTTCAATTGGACAGAGTCTTCCGTAGTGCGTATAGTGAACATCACGAACCTCAAATCCTGCTCTTTCTCTAGATAAACCTCCAGGTCCTAATGCAGATAAACGACGTTTGTGCGTGATCTCAGCAAGTGGATTCGTTTGATCCATAAACTGAGATAACTGGTTGGTTCCAAAGAATGAATTAATTACAGAAGACAGGGTCTTCGCATTAATCAAATCAATTGGAGTAAACACCTCGTTATCACGAACGTTCATACGCTCTCTAATCGTACGAGCCATACGAGCTAAACCAACACCAAATTGAGATGAAAGTTGTTCTCCTACAGTTCTTACACGACGGTTAGACAAGTGATCGATATCATCGATCTCAGCCTTAGAGTTAATCAAGTTGATTAAGAACTTGATGATGGTAATGATATCTTCTTTGGTAAGCACTTGCTCATCCATTGCGATATCAAGACCTAATTTTTTATTCATTCTATAACGACCAACTTCACCTAAGTTGTAACGTTGATCAGAGAAGAATAATTTATCGATAATTCCTCTTGCAGTTTCCTCATCGGGTGGTTCAGCATTTCTAAGTTGTCTGTAGATATGCTCCACTGCCTCTTTCTCAGAGTTCGTTGGATCCTTTTGAAGGGTATTGTGAATAATTGCATAGTCAGACTGTGCTTGATTCTCTTTGTGTAAGAGAATGGTCTTTACATCAGTCTCAAGTATTTCTTCGATATGGTCTTTTTCAAGAACCGTATCGCGATCTAAAACGATCTCATTACGTTCAATGGATACTACTTCTCCAGTATCTTCATCAACGAAATCCTCATGCCACGTATTGAGGACACGAGCTGCTAATTTTCTACCTAAGTATTTTTTAAGTCCTGTTTTAGACACTTTAACTTCTTCAGAAAGGTCAAAGATTTCAAGGATGTCCTTATCTCTTTCAAAACCAATTGCTCTAAAGAGAGTGGTAACAGGTAATTTTTTCTTTCTATCGATATACGCGTACATCACGCCATTGATATCGGTAGCAAATTCAATCCACGATCCTTTAAAAGGAATAACACGTGCTGAATATAGTTTGGTTCCATTTGCGTGGAAAGACTGTCCGAAGAACACCCCAGGTGAACGGTGTAATTGAGAAACAACAACACGCTCAGCACCATTGATAACAAAGGTTCCAGAAGGAGTCATATAAGGAATAGTCCCTAAATAAACATCCTGAACGATTGTTTCAAAGTCTTCGTGCTCTGGATCGGTACAGTAAAGTTTTAAACGCGCCTTTAAAGGGACGCTATAGGTAAGACCTCTTTCGATACACTCTTGGATAGAGTATCTAGGTGGATCAACAAAATAATCGAGGAATTCTAATACGAATTGATTTCGTGTATCTGTGATTGGAAAGTTTTCCATGAAGGTGTTGTATAAACCTTCATTGCCTCTCTCGTCAGATTTGGTTTCTAATTGGAAAAAATCCTGAAACGATTTTATCTGAATGTCCAAGAAATCCGGGTAGTTCGGTATGTTCTTAGCGGATGCAAAATTGATTCTTTCAGTCTGATTTGTGAACATCAATGGACAATTTTTAGATTAAAAATACTGTGCAAGGTGGTATACATCTTCATATACCATTATAAAAAGGCTTAGGTCTAGCCGTAAAATACGGAAAGACCTAAACCAATTGTGGAGTATGTGTAAGCTTACTTAAGCTCAACTTCAGCTCCTGCTTCTTCTAAAGACTTTTTAATTCCTTCAGCCTCATCTTTAGCAATACCTTCTTTTACTGCTTTTGGAGCGCTGTCTACAATTTCTTTAGCGTCTTTAAGTCCTAAACCAGTTAATTCCTTAACTAATTTTACTACAGCTAATTTAGAAGCTCCAGCAGCTGTAAGGATTACGTCAAATTCTGACTTTTCCTCAGCAGCTCCAGCGTCTCCGCCAGCAGCAGCACCACCAGCAACAGCAACAGCTGCAGCAGCAGGCTCAATACCGTACTCTTCTTTTAAAATGTTAGCTAATTCGTTAACTTCTTTCACTGAAAGGTTAACTAGTTGTTCTGCGAAATCTTTTAATTCTGCCATTTTTCTATCGTTTAATAAAATTTTTAAAATATAATTGTTTTAAGTGCGTACTTATTCTTTTTCAGATAAAGTTTGTAGGATACCTGCCAATTTTCCACCACCTGATTTAAGTCCTGAAATAACGTTCTTAGCAGGAGATTGTAATAATGCAATAACATCTCCGATAAGTTCTTCCTTAGACTTAATTGCAACAAGTGCATCTAATTGTTCGTCTCCTAAATAAACTTCCTCTTCTATATAAGCTCCTTTTAATAAAGGCTTATCAGATTTTTTTCTAAAGTTTTTGATCAACTTTGCAGGAGCATTGCTCTGCTCAGATACCATGATTGAAGTGTTTCCCTTCAATACTGTAGAAAGATCTCCGAAATCCTTTTCAGAAGCTTCCATTGCTTTTGCAAGCAAGGTGTTCTTAACTACGTTTAACTTTACATTCGCTTTAAAAGCAGCTCTTCTCAAATCAGAAGTAGACTGTGCATTTAAACCAGAAATATCAGCTAAATAAATAGTAGCATTCTCTGCTAACTGAGTAGTTAATTCCTGTATAACTTGTGCTTTTTCTTCTCTTGTCATCTCTTAAATTATTAACTACTAGTTAAACTACTTTTGTGTCTAATTGAATACTTGGACTCATGGTAGAAGACATATAAATACTCTTCATATAAACACCTTTAGATGAAGTTGGTTTCAACTTCTTAAGTGTTTCTAAAAGTTCCAAAGTGTTATCAGCGATCTTATCTGCAGAAAAAGATACTTTCCCAATTGCAGCGTGTACAATACCAGTCTTATCAACTTTAAAGTCAATTTTACCAGCTTTTACATCAGATACTGCCTTTGCGATGTCCATAGTTACGGTACCAGTCTTTGGGTTTGGCATAAGACCTCTTGGTCCTAATACACGTCCTAAAGGACCTAATTTCCCCATTACACTTGGCATCGTTACGATTACATCAACATCGGTCCAACCGCCTTTGATTTTTTCTAAGTATTCGTCTAATCCAACATAATCAGCACCCGCTTCTTTAGCTTCTGCTTCTTTATCTGGAGTTACTAATGCTAATACTTTAACGTCTTTACCAGTTCCGTGTGGAAGTGTTACAACCCCACGAACCATTTGGTTTGCTTTTCTTGGATCAACCCCTAAACGAACTGCGATGTCGATAGTTGCATCAAACTTAGCCTTAGTGATATCCTTAACTAAATTCGAAGCCTCTTCAACAGAATACAATTTGTTTCTATCAATCTTAGAAAGCGCTTCTTTTTGGTTTTTTGTCAATTTTGCCATAATAAAATGCTATTAAGATTAAAAAGGTTTCTTTCCTGTAACTTTAAGACCCATAGATCTCGCTGTACCTGCCATCATCATCATTGCAGATTCAACAGTAAACGCATTTAAGTCTACCATTTTGTCTTCCGCAATAGTTTTTAACTGATCCCAAGTAACAGAAGCTACTTTAACTCTGTTTGGTTCACCAGAACCTTTTTTCACTTTTGCCGCTTCCATCAATTGAACTGCCGCAGGAGGTGTTTTAACGACGAAGTCGAACGACTTGTCCTTGTATACCGAGATAACAACAGGTAATACTTTACCCGCTTTGTCCTGTGTTCTAGCATTAAATTGCTTACAGAACTCCATGATGTTAACTCCGGCAGCACCTAAAGCGGGTCCAACCGGTGGCGATGGATTCGCTGCACCTCCCCTAACTTGTAGTTTAACTACTTTACTTAATTCTTTTGCCATTGTTCTTAATTAATGTTTAAAGGCGACATTGGAAGCTGACACCTTTTGATTTATAGTTGTAACATTTATTATACTTTCTCTACTTGCATATAGCTGAGTTCTAATGGAGTCTTTCTTCCGAAAATCTTCACCATTACTTCGAGCTTACGCTTTTCTTCATTGACTTTTTCAACCGAACCGTTAAATCCGTTAAAAGGTCCGTCAATAACCTTAACTGTTTCTCCTACTACATATGGAATAGCCACTTGTTCTTCCGTTTCTGAAAGCTCATCAACTTTTCCTAACATTCTATTCACCTCGCTCTTTCTAAGTGGAATAGGATCTCCTCCTTTAACTTCACCTAAGAATCCAATTACATTGGTAATCGAACGAATAATGTGAACCATTTCACCACCTAAATTCGCTTTGATCATGATATATCCAGGAAAATAAACCTTCTCTTTAGAAAGTTTTTTTCCATTTCTGATCTGAACTACTTTTTCCATAGGTACAAGAACTTCTTCTAGGTGATCACCGTATCCGAGTCTATTGATCTCAGATTCAATATATCCCTTGATCTTTTGTTCTTGACCACTGACAGCCCTAACTACATACCATTTCTTTTCTAAACCTTCAGCCATGATATATATTAGTTAAGAATGTTGTTGAAATAAAGACGAATCACTGAAGAAAAGGCAGTATCAACACCCCAAATAGCTAAAGCAAACAAGATTGAAAAAACAGCTACAATAACCATTAAATTTGATGCTTCAGACTTAGAAGGAAGCGCTACATTCTTTAATTCTTCGATTGATTCTTTAATATATGTCAACATATCTATATCTTTATTTTATTCTTGAGATTCTATCTCCTATTATGCACGGGAGGAGAGACTCGAACTCCCGACACCTGGTTTTGGAGACCAGTGCTCTACCAACTGAGCTACACCCGTAATTGAACTTAAAAAAAGTCCTATTATATTGAAAGGTATCCGCCTAAAAGACGGACACCTCAATATAAATTATTCAGTAAATAAAACCTTAGTCTAAGATTTCTGTTACCTGACCTGCTCCTACAGTTCTACCACCTTCACGGATAGCAAAACGTAAACCAACGTTTAATGCGATTGGCTGTAATAAGTCAACAGTAATAGTCAAGTTATCTCCAGGCATAACCATTTCAACTCCATCAGGTAAGTTAATAGTACCTGTTACGTCAGTTGTACGTACGTAGAACTGTGGACGGTAGTTGTTGTGGAATGGAGTGTGACGTCCACCTTCTTCTTTTTTAAGAACGTAAACCTCAGCTTTAAATTTAGCGTGTGGAGTTACAGAACCTGGCTTACAGATTACCATACCTCTTTTGATATCAGTTTTTTCGATACCTCTTAAAAGGATACCTACGTTATCACCAGCTTCACCGCGATCTAAGATCTTACGGAACATTTCAACACCAGTAATAGTAGAAGATAATTTCTCAGCTCCCATACCAATGATATCTACAGCTTCACCTGTTAAAGCGATACCAGTTTCGATACGTCCAGTAGCAACAGTACCACGACCAGTAATCGTAAATACGTCTTCTACAGGCATTAAGAAATCTTTATCAACATCACGCTTTGGTAATTCGATCCAGCTATCTACAGCTTCCATCAATTCCATAACTGTATCAACCCACTTTTGCTCACCGTTAAGTGCACCTAAAGCAGATCCAGCGATTACAGGACCATTGTCTCCGTCATACTCGTAGAAAGAAAGTAATTCTCTTACTTCCATTTCAACTAATTCTAAAAGTTCCTCATCGTCAACCATGTCAACTTTGTTCAAGAAAACAACGATTCTTGGAATACCAACCTGACGTCCTAATAAGATGTGCTCTCTAGTTTGTGGCATTGGACCATCAGTAGCAGCAACTACTAAGATAGCTCCGTCCATTTGAGCAGCACCTGTTACCATGTTCTTTACGTAATCCGCGTGACCTGGACAGTCAACGTGAGCATAGTGACGATTAGCTGTTTGATATTCAACGTGTGAAGTATTAATAGTAATACCTCTTTCTTTTTCTTCTGGAGCATTATCAATAGAATCGAATGATCTAAGCTCAGAAAGACCAGCGTTAGCTAATACTGTAGTAATAGCAGCTGTCAATGTAGTTTTACCGTGATCAACGTGCCCAATAGTACCAATGTTTAAATGTGGTTTGGAGCGATCAAAAGTTTCCTTTGCCATTTTAATTAATTTTTAATCTTAGTTTATATTAGTGTACAATTTATATTTACTTGAGCCAATGACGAGATTTGAACTCGTGACCTCTTCCTTACCAAGGAAACGCTCTACCCCTGAGCTACACCGGCTTGATTTGCAAGCGTTTTGTGTAAAGCCTAAAAGGTGTATAGCATATGCTAACACCTTACAGCAAATCGCTTCACTGTTACTCAAATCATTAAAAACAACAATCGTCAGAAAGTTGTTCTAAAGAGCGGGAGACGAGGTTCGAACTCGCGACATTCAGCTTGGAAGGCTGACGCTCTACCAACTGAGCTACTCCCGCTTTTGCTATAAAATCGGCCATAAAGACCGGTTAAATGGGCGACAAAATTACGATTTAATTTTTAATAATCAAACATAATTCTCCAGGAATTTTAACATCCTGAAAATGTCGCTACATCTAGTAAGTGGGGAGAGCAGGATTCGAACCTGCGAAGTTAAAAACAGCAGATTTACAGTCTGCCCTCGTTGGCCGCTTGAGTATCTCCCC
>DAIRFL010000245.1:0-2553 GCA_036795105.1 Flavobacteriaceae bacterium
TATTTAGAGCGCGCCCAGGCATGGACAGACGACTTTTTTGACAATGACACCGTAAATGAAGTTTTAAAAATGAATGACAATCCTGAATTACTCGAGGATTGCTTCTACAAAGATTTAGAATTCGGTACTGGTGGTATGCGTGGAATTATGGGTGTTGGCACCAATAGAATTAACGAATATACCCTAGGAAAAAACACTCAAGGCTTAGCGAACTACTTAAAGGAACTCTATCCAGGAAAGGATTTAAAAGTCGCTATCGCCTACGATTGTAGAAATAACTCCAATACCTTAGCGCAAACTGTTGCCAATGTGCTTTCAGCCAATGGAATCATCGCTTATTTATTTCCAGAACTAAGAACAACTCCTGCCCTGTCTTTTTCAGTAAAAGAACTCAACTGTCAGGCAGGTATTGTCCTCACTGCCTCCCATAATCCACCGGAATACAATGGATACAAGGTGTACTGGGCAGATGGCGGACAGATTGTACCACCACAAGACAAAGAAATTGTCGATCACATCAATGCTATTGACTTTAAAGACATCAACTTTAACGCTAATGCCTCGCTAATTAAACTACTTGGAAACGAAGCTGATGAAGCCTTCTTTAAGGCTTCCGTAACAAATGGGAACTTCAACGCTCCTTCTAAAGATCAGTTGAGTATTGTCTTTACTCCGCTTCATGGAACCTCCATCACGGCCATTCCTGAGGTATTAAAACGAGCGGGCTACAGCAATGTTCATATCGTTGAATCTCAAAGAGTACCCGATGGGAATTTTCCAACGGTGAAATCGCCAAATCCAGAAGAGCCAGAAGCCTTAAAATTAGCATTGGAGCTCGCAGAAGACGTCGATGCAGATATCGTTATTGGCACCGATCCAGATTCAGATCGATTGGGTGTAGCTGTTAGAGACAACAATAAAGAGTTGATCTTGCTCAACGGAAATCAAACCATGATCTTGATGATCGATTTCTTACTTCAAGAGCGCCAAAAGAAGGGTTTTAAAAAAGGAGATTTTATTGCATCGACCATTGTATCTACTCCCATGATGAACGTCATTGCTGATTCGTATCAGGTGGGGTATGTCGAAACCCTTACCGGTTTTAAGTGGATTGCTGATGCGATCAAAAAAAGAGAACAACAATACTTTATCGGGGGTGGTGAAGAGAGTTATGGATTTATGGTTGGCGATTTTGTCAGAGATAAAGACGCTGTGACCGCTACCCTTTTAGCTTGTGAAATTGCAGCCTATACCAAGGCAAATGGAAGCAGTATGTATCAGCGATTACTCGAACTCTACAAAGAGCACGGATGCTATAAAGAACACTTGATTTCACTGGTAAAAAAGGGAAAGAAAGGTGCTGAAGAAATTGCTCAAAGAATGGTAGACTTAAGAGAACAACCACCAACTTCTATTGGAGGAGAAAAGCTTGTGAAAATTGCCGACTACCAACGATCCATTCTGATCGATTTAGAGAACCATAGGGAGACCCCTATTGAGTTGCCTAAATCAAATGTTCTTATCTTTCACACAGATAAGGGATCTATTATCGCAGCTAGACCCAGTGGAACGGAGCCTAAAATAAAGTTTTACATCAGTGTAAATGCACCATTGGAGCAGCTAGACAACTATTCTAAGCTTTCCGATCAACTCAAAGAAAGAATCGATTTAATTGCTGAAGATTTTAACAGTTAAGAAATGAACTACTTTAAGAGCATATTGAAATTTGCAGGGCCGTACAAGAAGTACGCCTTTCTCAATATATTCTTTAATATTCTCTATGCATTGTTTTCTGCTTTGTCCTTTGCGGCGCTCATCCCTATGTTGGATGTGCTTTTTGACAAGACCAAGCAAGTCGATGTAAAACCCGTATACGAGGGTATTGGAAGCTTAAAATCCTTTGTACAGGACAGTCTCAACTATCACTTATCACAAATAAGTGGGGATGATGAAATTGGAGGTCTGTTTATGGTGATTGGACTGATTTTAGGGCTCTTCTTTTTAAAGAATTTATTTAACTATTTAGCGATGTTTTTTATCACCTTCCTCAGAAATGGGGTGTTAAAAGATATTCGCAATGCCCTGTACGACAAAATAATATCCTTACCAGTCTTTTATTTTAGCAATAAGCGAAAAGGAGATATGCTTTCGAGAATCACCACTGATGTCCTCGAGGTTCAAACTTCTTTTTTATCGATTTTAGAACTTATTGTCAGAGAGCCACTTACTATTATTTTTACCTTGCTTGTGATGTTTTTTATCTCAGTTAAACTCACTGTATTTGTACTTGTAGTAATTCCGATCTCTGGAGCGATTATCTCTAGAATTGGTAAATCGCTTAAAAAGAAATCAGATCGCGTACAACAAGAGCAGGGAAAAATTCTATCTGTAGTCGAAGAGAGTTTAGGAGGTTTGAAGATTATTCAAGCTTTTGTGGCTGAAAAGAAATTTAAGGCCCTGTTTCACCATACTACCGATCGTGTTTTTCATTTTTCAAAAAGTTTGCTCAACCGACAAAACTTAGCCTCTCCTACTTCTGAATTCTTAGGAATT
>DAIRFL010000246.1:0-2550 GCA_036795105.1 Flavobacteriaceae bacterium
TCGCATGAATGCTTCGTTGCACTTTAATATTTATGCTCGCTACTCTCGCATGAATGCTTCGTTGCACTTTAATATTTATGCTCGCTACTCTCGCATGAATAGTTCTCACTACTTCGTAGCTCGTAACATTTCTCTTTTACCAGGAGGTCCAGGAATTCTTTCTACTGTAAAACCAACTTCTTGCATAGTCCTTCTCACTACTCCTTTGGCTGCGTAAGTAACTAGTACTCCCCCTTCTTTTAGGGATTGATACATCTTTTCAAAAATCTCTTTGGACCACAATTCAGGTTGTACTCTATATCCAAAAGCATCAAAGTAAATTAAGTCAAAACTGTTTTGATCATCAATATCCTGAAACTTTTGTGCTCTCTTTGTGAGTCTAAATTCAGTATTGATATCAATTGGGTTATTCCACTCTACACTGTGCATCTTTTGAAATACTTCTTGCAATCCCTCTCCCTCTATTTTTGTAGCATAATCCATTTCTATAGCCTGCTCCATTGGAACCGGATAAGCTTCTACTCCAACATAATTGATTTGAAGTTTATTTTTTTGAGCTTCACTATAGGTAATTAAAGCATTGAGACCTGTTCCAAATCCAATTTCTAGAATATCGATTTTTTGTTTGTCTAAACACTCTAAACCTGATTTAATAAATACATGATAAGCCTCTGCAATAGCACCGTGTTTGGAGTGATATTGTTCATCCCAATCTTCCATATGAAGGGTCTTTGACCCATCCCCTGTAGTAATCACTGTTCGCTTTGGTAAACTCATAGCTCAAAGTTCAACAATTATTCCTAAAAATATAGACACCAATCCTTAATAATTTTTAATTTTACACACACAATAAACAAAACAGCAAATGAAATCATTTGGAACTCCTTTAAAAGTTGAAAAAGCAACACAATCTAAAATTGGACAAGTTGACTTCCAATCCTTAAATTTTGGTAAAGAATTCACAGATCATATGATGGTCTCTACTTATAAAAATGGTGAGTGGAGTATTCCAGAAATAAAGCCTTATCAAAACTTAAGTCTGGCTCCTTCTGCCCGAGTATTTCACTACGGACAAGAAGTATTCGAAGGAATGAAAGCTTATAAGGATGAAGCCGGTAAAGTTTGGTTATTTAGACCATTGGATAATTATAATCGCATCAATATTTCATCGGAACGTTTAGCAATGCCTGCTTTTAGAGAAGATTACTTCTGTGACGGTTTATCAAAGCTCTTAGAATTAGACCAAGAGTGGATTAAATCTGGTGATGGAAACTCCCTATACATCAGACCCTTTGTAATTGCTACTGAAGCAGGAGTTGCTGCCTCTCCTGCAAATGAATATATGTTTATCATTATCTGTTCACCTGTACAATCTTACTACGCAGGTGAAGTTCGCGTTAAGATTGCTGAGAAATTTTCAAGAGCTGCTCAAGGAGGAACTGGTTATGCTAAAGCTGGAGGAAACTACGGTGGTTCTTTTTACCCTGCCCTACAAGCTCAGAAAGAAGGATTTCAACAAATCGTTTGGACCGATGCCAATACGCACGAGTATATAGAAGAAGCAGGAACGATGAACATCTTTATTCGAATCGGAGACAAACTTCTCACAGGACCTACTTCTGAAAGTATCTTAGATGGTATTACACGTAAGAGTTTGATTCAAATTGCAGAAGACAAGGGTATTGATATTGAAATTCGACCTATTAAGGTAAGTGAGCTAATTGAAGCTCACAAAGAAGGAGAACTCAAAGAAATGTTTGGAGCTGGTACTGCTGCAGTAGTAAGTCCAATCAAAGGATTTGGATATAAAGGTGAAAAATACGAGCTAGCAGAGGTTGAGGACAAATACTCTGATCTATTTAAAAAGATCATCACTGATATTCAGCAAAACAAATCTGAAGATCCTTATGGATGGAGAGTTGCTGCATTCTAATAGTAAGAATTATAGATAAAAGAAAAGCATCTTGTTTAAGATGCTTTTTTTATACCTATATATGAGGTGGTTACTTATCTAAGATTTCTTTGATTTTTGGCTTAAAGTAGTTGGGGCCTTTAAGTACTTTACCATCTTCTCTGTAAATAGGCTTACCATCTTCTCCTAATTTACTCATATTGGAACGCTGAATTTCTTCAAAGACCTCCTCGATCTTATGCTGCATTCCGTGTTCAATAATAGTTCCACATAAAATATAAAGCATATCTCCAAGAGCATCTGCCACTTCTACTAAATCATTATTGTTAGCTGCTTCTAAGTATTCCTTGTTTTCTTCATCCATTAAATTAAATCGAAGTTGATTCTTTGCTGCACCTAAATCTGCGTGAGGACTTTCCTTAAATCCTAACTCAAAAGCTTTGTGAAATTCTTGAACGGCGTTAATCTTGTGTTTCATGTGTAGGTATTTTCATTAGATTTGTGTAAAAATAGAGAATATGTTCACTAAAGGACAAATCATTTTTGCAGTATTATTTGTAATTGCTTTTGCGGCCTTTATTTTTCGCTCTTACGCCAAGGATAAAAAATTACATCAAAAAAATTACAAAGGAGTAAAG
>DAIRFL010000247.1:0-2541 GCA_036795105.1 Flavobacteriaceae bacterium
AAAGAGTATTTTTGACCAAAATTTTAAACGATGAGTGATTTTAAATTAGCGACTAATGCCTTACATGCAGGGCATGATGTCAATCAAACTTCTGGAACCAGAGCAGTTCCAATATATCAAACTTCTTCTTATGTGTTTAGAGATGCGGATCACGCAGCTGATTTGTTTTCTCTAAAAGAATTAGGATTTATCTATACCAGGCTCAACAATCCAACCAATCAAATTTTACAAGAGCGATTAGCTGCTGTAGAAGGAGGAATTGGAGCAGTGGTTTTTGCTTCTGGGACTGCAGCAATAAGTACGGGACTCTTGACTTTGTTAAAGTCAGGGGATCATATTGTCGCTTCGAGTAGTCTCTATGGTGGTACTTATAATTTATTAAGTGTCACCCTTCCACGATTGGGAATTACGACCACTTTTGTAGATGCTAGTGATCCAGCTAATTTTGAAAAGGCAGTTCAAGAAAACACAAGAGCCTTCTTTGTGGAGTCTTTAGGGAATCCAAAACTCGATGTTTTGGACTTGGAGGCAATTGCTAAAGAAGCCCAAAAGGCAGAGGTTCCTTTTATCGTTGATAATACGGTGGCTTCACCATCACTTTTAAATCCAATTGAGTACGGAGCGAATCTAGTGATTCACTCTTTGACTAAATTTATTGGTGGACAAGGAAATTCATTAGGAGGGGTAATTGTAGATGCTGGAACCTTTGATTGGTCAAATGGTAAATTCCCAGAATTCACTGAACCTTCAGCAGGTTATCACGGACTTAAATACTACGAGACCTTAGGAGCAGCTTCTTTTACTTTTAAGTTGATCTTAGAAGGACTTAGAGATTTTGGAGGTGCCTTGAGCCCAACCAACGCCTTTAATATCATTCAAGGATTAGAAACTTTGGATGTTCGTATGAAGAAACATTCTGAGAATGCCTTGGAACTCGCCAAGTGGTTAGAACAACAAAAAGAAGTCGCTTGGGTAAATTACCCAGGATTAGCATCTAGTGAGTACAATGCATTGGCAAAAAAATACCTACCTAAGGGACAAAGTGGATTAGTGACCTTTGGTGCACACGGAGGATTTGAAGCTGCTAAACACATAGCAAATGAAACCAAATTGTTTTCACTTCTCGCCAATATTGGAGACACCAAATCTCTTATAATTCACCCTTCGAGTACAACCCATCAACAGCTCAACGAAGAAGAACAAAAGAGTTCTGGAGTATCTGCTGATTTGATCAGGCTTTCGGTTGGATTGGAAGATATTGAAGATTTGAAAAAGGACTTAAGAGCAGCTTTTGATTCTTTGTAAGAGCTACATAGCTTAAATCATACCTATTAAAACGCTTAGAATTTTATCTGAGCGTTTTTTTTATCTTTATAGTACCCTAAACCGCTAAATGAGAACTACATCTTTATATCGTCTTGCTTTTATACTAGCCTTGATTACCATCGCCTACAACATCGTAGAGGGATTGTTCTCAACATACTTTGGATTTGAAGATGAGAGCTTAGCACTGTTTGGATTTGGTGTGGATAGTTTTATAGAAGTAATTTCAGGAATTGGGATTGCTCATATGGTTCTCAGAATTAAAAAACAACCCGATGGTGATCGAGATGCATTTGAAAGGACCGCTCTCAGAATTACTGGAACAGCCTTTTACATTTTAGTAGTTGGTTTAATCATCAGTAGTGTATACAATATCTGGATGGGACATCAACCCAAAACTACCGCTTGGGGTGTTGTGATTTCGAGTATTTCTATTCTCACTATGTGGATTTTGGTGTTTTATAAAAGAAAAATTGGTAATGCCTTAAATTCAGCACCTATTTTAGCCGATGCCAACTGTACCTTAGTGTGCGTTTATATGTCGGTTATACTTCTAATAAGCAGCGGATTGTACGAACTCTTTGGATTGATGTACGTGGACAGTTTAGGATCTTTAGGCTTGTCTTATTACGCTTTTAAAGAAGGTCGTGAATGCTTCTTTAAAGCGAAGAGCAATGTTCACTGTTCTTGTGATTAACCAACTTAGTAACACAGGTTACATGAATTAAATCTAGTCTCACTACTTTTGTAGCTCAAAACAAAACGATATGCCAACAGTAAAATTGACAACAGAAAAATTTAAATCAGATATTTTTGATTATACCACTGAAAAAGAGTGGAAGTTCAAGGGTGACAAACCTGCTATTATTGACTTCTATGCAGATTGGTGTGGTCCTTGTAAAATGGTCGCTCCTATTTTAGAAGAGTTGAGTGATGAATTTCCAGATATCACCATATACAAAGTAGATACGGAAGTTGAACAGGAACTCTCTGCGGTTTTTCAGATTCGATCCATTCCGAGTATTTTATTTATTCCAATGGATAAACAACCGATGATGCAAGCAGGAGCTTTACCAAAAAACTCATTAGAAGAAATCATCTCCAAAGAATTGCTAGCGAGTGTTTCTTAAGAGTGACTTTATAGTTGACTTTAAAAGCTGTATTAATCGTATAGCTTTTTTTTATTAATAGGTTTTGGTTACATCCTCATCGACACAG
>DAIRFL010000248.1:0-2514 GCA_036795105.1 Flavobacteriaceae bacterium
TCCTAGATGTCATCAAAATCAACATCTGTAAAACTGGAAGTATCAGTATCACTATCTGCTGCCACCTCTGATAATTCACCATCAACATCCTCTGATTCTTTCTTAAAATCTTTCTGATGACGCTCAGATATTACTTCTTCACCTTTGTGATCAACAATATAATCCATCATTTCAGCGGTCAATTCCTTAAAAGAATCAAAGTCCTCTTTATAGAGGTAAATTTTGTGTTTCTTATAGTGAAACGATCCGTCTTCATGAGTGAATTTTTTGCTCTCTGTGATAGTTAAATAGTAGTCCCCAGCTTTTGTTTCTCTCACATCGAAGAAGTAAGTTCTTCTTCCAGCTCTCAATACTTTAGAGTATATTTCTTCTTGTTGCATTTTCCTAATCTTATTTAGATAACAGTTATATGTTCAAATTTGTAAAAAAAAAGGGATACGAACAACAGAATTTTAATTTTCTTTTGAGCTCGTCTGAGCTTCATAGAGGGATTTGTAATACCCTTCTTTTGCAATTAGTTCATTGTGAGAGCCTTGTTGTTCGATCGCACCTTCAGAAAGAACGATAATTTTATCTGCATTTATAGCAGAAGAGACCCTATGAGAAACTATTAAGGTTGTTTTATCCTTAGATGATTCTTTAATATTCTTTAAAATCAGCTCTTCTGTTTCAGTGTCCACTGCTGATAAACAATCGTCAAAAAGATATATCTGTGGATTTTTAATCAGTGCTCTAGCGATCGATACGCGTTGTTTTTGACCACCACTTAGGGTGATTCCACGTTCTCCTAGGACAGTCTCATACCCCTTGTTGAACTCAATGATGTTTTTGTGAACTACAGCTTTCTTTGCAGCTTCTTCAACTTCTTCTCTACTGGCTTCTTTTGACCCAAAGGCGATATTAAATTCAATAGAATTGGAAAAGAGGAATGCATCTTGAGGTACTACTCCCATAGCCTCTCTAAGGGATTCAAGGGAGATGTCTTGAATGGGGATTCCATCAATTGTGATCACCCCTGAATCTACATCGTACATTCTACTGATTAAGTCAATAATTGAGGATTTACCAGCTCCTGTTTTTCCCAAGATGGTTAAGGTTTCTCCTTTGGAGATGCTAAAACTCACTTGATCTAAGGCTTTTATTCCAGTATCTGGATAGGTAAAGCTAACCTTGTCAAAAACGATTTCACCTTGGAGATCTTTTACGATGGCATCTTCTGCATCTGTAATAGCAGGAACGACACTTAAGAACTCATTAATTCTCTTTTGAGAAGCCTCAGCTCTTTGGATGATGGATGATAACCAACCTACGATAGCAACTGGCCAGGTAAGCATATTGACATAGATGATAAACTCAAGTATGAGTCCGACTGATTCGATCTCACCATCGATATAGCGTTTACCACCTATAAAAATGACAAATAGATTACTGATTCCTATAAGGAGTAGCATCAACGGAAAAAACCAGGCTTGAACTTTAGCGAGATTGATGCTTTTAGCTCTTCCTTCATCCGCAAGTTGTGAGAGCTCCTCATTTACATTTTGCTCGATACCATATGCTTTAATCACTGAGATTCCAGAAAAGGACTCTTGAGTAAAGGTCGATAGTTTTGAAAGAAACTCTTGAACAATGGTAGAGCGCTTGTGAATAATCTGAGAAATCTTATAGATGAGCACCGATAAGATTGGTAGCGGAAGAAGTGTGTAGGTAGCCAAGGTTGGTTCCTTGATAAACATCAGAGGAATTAAACAAGCAAAGAGCGTAATGGTTTGTATTCCGTACATCAATGCTGGTCCAACGTACATTCGAACCTGTGACACATCTTCACTTATTCGACTCATCAAATCTCCAGTTCTATTGTTTTTGTAAAACCCCAGGTGTAATTTTTGATAGTGTCTGTAAACCTCATCTTTTAGATCAGCTTCAATATAACGAGAGACGTTGATGATGGTCTGTCTCATTAAGAAAGTGAAAAACCCAGAGAGTAGTGCTGCTCCAATTATAATTAAAATATAGTTTAGAAGCGTGGCTTTAATCTCATCGGGAGTTGCATCAGCGGCAGTTAGGTATACTTCAACAGCCTGAACAGATTTGTTTACCATTGGAGGCATGATGAGAGAAAACACCCTTGCGATCACAGTAATAACAATACCTAACAATAGTTTTGTCTTGTATTTAATGAAGTATTTATTGAGGTGTTTGAGGGCTTTCATCGAATTGTTTTAGGGCTGTGATAAACAAATAACAAATATAGGAGGTTTGTCTTAAAACAAGGGAACAGCTCCTAACTTTATTTGTTGAGATATTTGAAGGGTATTATGCAATAATGTTTTATTTTTGCATCGATATTGTTTTACAACTAAGTTCTTATACATGTTAACAAGAAGGCATATTAGAGTAAAAGTAATGCAGGGAATTTATGCGTTACAACATTCAAATGACAGCAATTTAAAAGAGCAAGAATTATTTTTGCAAAAGAGCATGGCTAATATGTTTACGCTCTACATTTCTTTG
>DAIRFL010000249.1:0-2498 GCA_036795105.1 Flavobacteriaceae bacterium
TTTTAACTTCTTGTAGACAAAGTAAAACACTCCTCCGACTAAAATATAAGGGATGGCCATCAAGTAGACAATTCCGTCGTTAATTCCCTCTGCAATTCCCTGATCTTCACCTGATTGCAATACCGCTCTACACATCGCACATTGAGCTGATGCTGAAAATTCAACAAATAGGAATACCAATAAGAGAACAATTCTTTTCATTTTAGCTATAATAGGGAGCGATCATCAAATAAACGACAACTCCAGTGATTGCAACATAAAGCCAAATTGGAAAAGTAATCTTGGCTATTTTTCTATGGCGGTCAAATTCACCGAGATATCCTCTTAGGTAGGTTGTCAACACTAAAGGAATTACAGCAACAGAAAGAAGGATGTGAGAAAATAGTATCACCAAATACAATAATCTAAAATCTCCCTCATATCTTACAGAATCAGAGGTCATATGATGGAGCACATACATTACTAAAAACAAAAGTGAGAGTATCATCGCAAAAGTCATTAACTTTTGGTGTAAATCGCGATTCCCTTTGATCACAGATCTTACAGCAACAATAAGCACCAAGGCTGTTAAGGCGTTAATTGTCGCATATATTGGAGGTAAAAATACAGGGAGTGACACCTCTAATTTTACATTAAATAAGAGTGCTACTACTAGTGGAATAACTATTGAAGTTACTGTAATAATTAGTCTTGCCTTGTTTTTGTCAATTGATTTACTCATTTAATAGTTTTTTTATGTCTTCAATTAAAAGAGTGACCTGCTCCGTCTCTCCAAATTCATTTACTTTATCACTTAAATCTATGGCACCTCTGTAATAGACAATCGGATTGCCAAAATTATCTCTTCTAGATCGTATATACCCTTGCTTGTCAATGAGTGCAAATAATCCAGAATGTTCAAACCCACCTGGAACACCTTCCATTTGCTGAGCGTATATATTAAATCCTGCATTTGCAAGTTCATAGACCTCTTCCTCTGGTCCATTCAACAAATGCCAATCTAAATCAACAATCCCATAGCGTTCTCCATAAGCTTTTAAAACTTCAGGTGTGTCGTGTTTAGGGTCTATTGAAATGGATGCAATTCCAAAGTGCTCCTCTTCTAAAAATTCATTTTGAACCTCGATGAGGTTTTTATTCATAATGGGACATATAGTAGGACAAGAGGCAAAGAAAAACTCTACCACATAAACCTTGCCTCTCAAGTCTTGCTCACTGATAAGCAACGAATCTTGATTGTAAAAAGCAAAGGAAGGAATGCGTCTTTTTTCACCATTCATCTCAATATAAGCCAAGGGAACACGTTTTTGAAGATCTTCTTTCTCAATATGAGTTCCAGAGGATACTCTCTTGACAATTTCAGGTATAAAAATGACTGCAAACAACACAATGATTGCAGCTAATCCCAAATATTTTAATCGATTGTTTTTCATTTGCGATCGGCATTATTTCGTTTAAGAGCTAAACGGTATTCGGCTAAGAGTATTTTTACGTCATCGATCATTATATTGGTTAAGGTCGCTATAGAGGTAGCATCATAAGAAGGTAAGGGGTGCTTTTCATCCTCAGTTGTACGTCCTCTTTGTGAGCGATTCTTATCGATTATAAACACATGATTGGTAGCAGCATTAGCATCTAGGTCTTCAACTGTTTCTAATGAACTGTAAAGTTCTTGTATTTGTGACTCCTCTAAATAGACAAAGTTCCACTTTGAATTGTCTCCTAAACTCTCCAACTCACTTAAAATTGCTTCTACCTGCAGTCGAGCTGACTCGCTAACTAACACTACAAATTGAAAATCTTTAAATTCGTAAAAACGCTTGTAAATTTTTTGATTGAGATTAAAGGCATTGGCTTTCTTGAATTCGAGATCCGATCCCAAAATACTGAGGATGCTTATGTGGTCTTCAAATTGAACATTTTCCTTGTTTAAAGGCAGTTCCTTAACTTGATCATTGAGGGTCGGTAACACTCCAAAATTGTTTATTCCAGAAGCAAAAAAGAGATAAGCAACTAATGGAAAAACAAAGAGTATAATAAGTATGCTCGTCTTTTTCATCAAGCAAAGATAAAAAAGAAGGCGATTAAAAAATCGCCTTGCTTATAGTATTAACTTTTTTTTATTAAAAATCCCATTTAATATACCCATCTTGGTATACGTCAAAGATGTAATTTCCTTCTATCAGTACAAGAGCAGTTAAATAGAGAATTAAAAATACTGCTGTCCATACAACTGCTTTTTTAAGGCTCCCCTTCTCATCTCTCATATGCATAAAGTCCCAGGTGATATAATAAGCCTTTACAAGTGTAAGAATGATAAAGATCCAGTTCAATATCTTCATATGTAAGAAGTCAGTGTGTACTAAGAAGTCAGGTTTATAGATACCTAATATCACCTCCACTGTAGTTACAATTGACAAGAAGATTAAAACTCCCCAAATCTTTTGAACATTGTTTTTGAACTTAACAGTTCCTCTAAATATCGCTAAATTGTGTTC